>CAZEFS010000043.1:6922-9241 GCA_964511545.1 uncultured Opitutales bacterium | reverse complement strand
CATAGAGCGTAGCCTGAAGCTTCAGCGTAGTGGAGATGCCTGACAAGTCGGGAGACAGGAAGTTCACAGAGCGACGTGTCGGGCGAAGCTCAACGAGCGTAGCCCGAAGCCCGAAGGCTTTGTGTAGGGAAACAGCGTAATTCGGAGCGTAAGGAGACGCCCGGCAAAGCCAACGAAGACGATACCTGCTGCCCCAAGAAGTCTATTGAGTCATATTAGGGGCTTTGGGGCTAAACAAGCTGAACACAAAGCTTATTTTTTAGTGGCTACTGTAGTCTTTGAGGCCTTACCTTTCTTTTGCTCAAACGATAGGCTTGCAGCGTCTTTGCGTTTTACGGCGATGGGCTGGCCGCGTTTGATGTCTCCTCTTAAGAGTGCTTCAGCTAAGGGATCTTCAAGGAGCTTTTCAATCGTTCTTCTAAGATGGCGGGCCCCAAACTTCTTGTCATAGCCCTTTTCTCGTAGTAAGGCTATAGCCTCTTTATCTAGGTTTAGCAAGATATCCTGCTCTTTTAGGCGCTTAGCAAGTCCCTCAAGCTCTATTTCTACGATTTGATTCATATGCTCTTGGCTGAGATTGTGGAAGATGACAAGCTCGCTGATTCTGTTTAAAAACTCTGGCTTGAAGAATTTTTTAGCCTCATCCAGGATCTTTTCCTTGATTTTCTCAGCATCTTTGGCTTCATCCATGCCATACGCAAAGCCTAAACCCGTATTTTTTTGTAGGATCTCTGCCCCGATATTGGAGGTCATGATGATAATGGTATTTCGAAAGTCTACTACCCTGCCCAAGCTATCCGTCAGCCGCCCATCTTCTAGCACCTGTAGGAGTAGCTGAGCCACATCCGGATGTGCCTTTTCAATCTCATCAAAGAGCACTACCGCGTAGGGCTTGCGCCGTATAGCCTCCGTCAGCTGGCCTCCTTCATCATGCCCCACATAGCCAGGAGGGGACCCAATGAGCCTAGAAATCGAGAACTTTTCCATATACTCAGACATATCGATCTGTACGATGGATTCTTTATTTCCAAACATTTTTTCTGCCAAGAGCTTTGCCAGATAGGTTTTACCCACACCCGTTGGGCCCAAAAACATAAAGGACCCGATGGGACGCTTAGGGTCTTTGAGGTTTGCACGAGAGCGCCTAAGAGCCTTTGCCACGTGAAGCGTTGCCTCATCTTGGCCTACAATAGCCTTTTGCAAGTCTTTCTCAAGCGTTAGTAGCATCTTGCTTTCAGCTTCTTCGATGTGGCTAAGGGGTATGCGCGTCCATTCCGCGACAACCTTGAGGATAGCGTTGACGTCTACCTCCACTCTTTGCTCATCCCTTTTGGCCTTCCAGCCTTCAATAAACTGTTCTTTTTTGAGCAGAAGCTGTTTTTCCTGATCTCTAACGGCTGCAGCCTCTTCAAACTTTTGGTTACTAATAGCTGCTTCCTTTTCTTGACGTGTCTGTTCGATTTCTTTTTCTATGCTTTCTAGTTCGGTAGGCTTGTTCAGGGCCTGGAGGCGTGCTTTGGACCCCGCTTCATCCATCACATCCACGGCCTTATCGGGTAGTTGTTTTCCGGTAATATAGCGGTTAGAGAGCTTAACGCAGGCCTCTAGTGCTGCATCGGTATAGCTGACTTTATGGTGAGCCTCATAATTTTTTCGAATACCTTTTAAGATAGTAATAGCCTCCTCTAGCGAGGGCTCATTGACTAGAATTGCTTGAAAACGCCTATCCAAGGCACCATCTTTTTCAATGTATTTTCTGTATTCAGCTATGGTGGTAGCGCCTATACACTGGAGTTCCTCTCGAGAGAGGGCAGGTTTAATGATATTGGCTGCATCCATAGCGCCCTCGGCAGCACCAGCCCCTACAATGGTATGGAGCTCATCGATAAATAAAATAATATTTTTCGCCTTTCGAATCTCATCCATAACAGACTTGATACGCTCTTCAAACTGCCCACGGTACTTTGTCCCTGCTACCATGAGGGCAAGGTCTAGCGTAATGATGCGCTTGTCTAGTAAGATCTCTGGTACGATGCCGGTAGCAATCTCCTGAGCTAGGGCCTCTACGATGGCGGTCTTTCCTACTCCAGCTTCTCCGATGAGAACAGGATTGTTTTTATTTCTACGGCAAAGGATCTGGATCATCCTTTCAATTTCCTTGCTACGGCCTACAACTGGGTCCAGTTCTCCTTTTTTAGCGAGTTCAGTGAGGTCTCTTCCAAATGTTTTCAAGGCAGGGGTCTTGGCTTCGCGCTTCTCTTCCATGAGGGGCAAGCCCCCTAGGTTAGAAGCAGAGGCTTCAGCTTCGGGCAAATAATT
>CAZEFS010000043.1:0-6912 GCA_964511545.1 uncultured Opitutales bacterium | reverse complement strand
TAATTGGGGTCTAGCTCTAGGAGGATTTCTTGGCGAACCGTCTCCAAGTCTACCCCTAGGCTTTTAAGGACCCGGGCTGCAATACCGTCTCCTTCTCGTAGAAGGCCTAGGAGGAGGTGCTCGGTACCTACGTACGAGTGGTTTAGGTTTTTTGCCTCCTTTGAGGCTAGGGCTAACACGCGCTTGACTCGTGGCGTATAGGGCGTGGTATTGGGCTTTGCTTCATTTTGAGAGCCTACGCCCACTTGCTTTTCTACTGCTTGGCGTACAGAGTCTAAGTCTAGCCCAATTTTTTGGATAACATTGATCGCAATACCCTGGCCCAGGCTGAGAAGGCCCAGGAGGAGGTGCTCTGTCCCTATATAGTTATGAAAAAAGCGATCTGCTTCCTTTTTGGAAAGAGCCAGGACTTGTTGGGCCCTAGGTGTAAAATTGTGCATGGATTCCATAGTATGAGAACAGTTAAAAAAGAAGGTTTAGGAAGAAGCGAGGCTATCAAAATTAAGCGAAAGCAGAGTGCCAAAAGCTTGGCGCAAATACTGAGCCCTCAGGCTATCTCTTTTCTCACCGCTCAAACTTCCCTTTGAGCTAGCCTGGATATGCCCCGGTTGGATATCGATAAATAGACGGTCTACGCAGGGCCGGTAGCTGCCTTCAATGAGCCCTAGGTCTATAGCCAGTCGTATGAGAGAGAGGACATTCATGGCCTCAACGGAGGTGATAGCATAGGCATTTTTTAAGACGCCAAAGGCCCTTCCTATACGGTCAAAGATTTTAATCTTGTCCGTGTTTAAGAGTTTTTGCCTCGCGTGAAGCTCTTGCTCAATAATGCTTTGTAAAATGGTGCTGAGCCTTTCAATGACCATCGTTTCGCTTTCACCCAGGGTCTGTTGGTTCGATATTTGAAAGATACTCCCCTTTGCCTCTGACCCTTCACCAAAGAGCCCCCTAACGGTGATGCCTAGCTGAGTGAGGGCGCGGATGATCTTCTCCATCTGCTCTGATAGCATAAGCCCAGGCAGGTGCATCATGATGCTAGCCCGCATGGCAGTGCCGAGATTAGTCGGGCAGCTGGTCAGGTAGCCTAGAGTGGTTGAAAAGGCATAAGGCAAGAAGCTTTCTAGTTCTGTATCCAGGGTATCTGCTGTTTCCCAGGTTTTATGAAACTGAAAGCCCAACCTCAACACTTGTATGCGAAGGTGGTCTTCCTCATTGATCATCACGGAAATCGACTGAGATGTATTGATGAATACCCCTGAGCCGTTGGCTTCACCTGCCATTTCAGGACTAATGAGGTGCCGTTCTACGAGGAGCTGCTTGGGTAAATCCTCTAATTGGTCTAAATGCAGGCAAGTTCCTTTGTCTTTTTTTAGGGTAGGGGTTTGAGACAGGGCCTCTTCGCAGGTTTTCAGGACGTCTTTTTTTTGCTGGAGGTTTGCTTTTTTGGGAAAAGGATAGGTAGACAGGTTACGGGCAAGGCGTACCCGTGTGCTCAGGACCACCGGGCCTGCATGGCTGGTAGCTTGAGTCATTTCCGTTTTGGCTTGGAGGAAAGAGGAGATGTCCATTAGGGTTTGAGTTTGGCTATTTCGTCTCGGTAGCGTGCTGCGTCTTCATAACGTTCTTCTTTTATAGCTTGCTGAATATTCGCATTGAGCTGAAGCAAGAGCTGTTCCACATTGTCAGATGGTGGCAGCTTGGGGCACTGGGTTGTAGGCACTTTACCTTTGTGGTTATTGTCTTTGTGTAAGTTTTTAATAACCGTACTGATAACAGGAGCCAGGGTATCATAGCATTTGGCGCAACCGAGGCGACCCGTTTTTTTAAGCTGTATCACGCTAAGATCACAATGCTTGCAGCTCAGAAGCTTTTCTGGGTCTTGGGTTTTTAAACTAGGAGCAAGGCTTTTTCCGATCAGGTCTGCCAAAGAAAAACCTTCTTCTGTGAGAACTCCTTTTTTTTGGGCACAGTCTTCGCATAGGTCCACCTTATGGACGTTATTATTAAGAATTTGTGTAAGATGCACCGTGGCGCTTGCCCCGCAGATATGACATTTACTAGTATCCGCCATAAATTTGTGGTCTGTTTAGCTAAAAAAGAGAAGAGATAGGAAGGTATCTCCTCAATTCTTTAAGAAAATACAAAAGAGCTTTGCAGTCAAACCAATAAGCAGCCATAATTTTAAGCTGGAAAACTTGATAATTTCCTATCCAATAAGTGGTCTATTTAAGAATCTTAAGCTTAGCAAATCTCATGCCGTCTTCCTCTCAAAAACCTTCTGCTTCTTTAACTATTTCTGAAAAAACAAGATCTGTCTTTGTCTCTTTATGGAAAAAATTAGAGACGAAGCAGGGGCCAGACCTATGTTTTCCCAAGCTAATTTTTTGGCTGAATGGTGCCCCCGGTGCAGGCAAAGGAACGCATCTGCCGACGATTCTTGAGGTCTGTAAGCTCAGCCCGCAGGCTTGTCTGACCATGAGTGATCTTCTGGATACCCCAGCAGATAGAAAACGCAAAGCAAAAGGATTGCTTATAGAAGATAGCAGTGTCTTGCAACGCTTGTTTGATGCCTTACAAGATAGGCAGTATAGAGCCGGGGTGGTGGTTGATGGTTTTCCTAGAACGCAGGCCCAAAGCGAATATATTGTATTATTTTTTGAAGCCTTGCAAGCCAAGTACAGGGTGGCTCCCCAGTTTCATAGCTTAGTCCTTCAAGTAGACAAGCAAACGAGTATGGACCGGCAGCTGCTCCGCGGAAAGAAGGCCTTACAGCATAATGCTGCTGTTTTGATGAAAGGCCAAGGCCCTATTTTGCAAATTCGAGAAACAGATATAGACCCCAAAGCCGCTGAGAGACGCTATCATATCTTCGAAAGTGAAACCTTGCAGGCCCTAAAGCTTTTAGAAAAGAGCTTTCCAGTCCATTCTATAGAGGCCAGTGGCGATCTAAAGATTATAGAAGCAGCCATCAAAAAAGAACTTTCCTCTTTGAATAAGGCCTCTAGTGCCTAGTAGAGCCTAGGCTATGTGTCTTTTGAAGCGCCGCCGGTATTCATAGCCGAGGACCCACGCAAGCAGGCTGAGGCCTCCCCACAGCGTAGGGGGCTCTGGGCCAGGAGTCAGCTCATTGACGCCTACGGGATAGTTTTGCCCATTTCCCCAGTCTGGGGCGTTATTGTAGGCAAAGTAAATTTGTGATTTTACGGTATCACTCAGGCCTGCGCCATTTGTAAAGCGAAGCTGGTCTAGCCCTCCGCCAGATCCAGATCCAGACCAGTTGAGGATGGTGAGCGTTTTACCTGCTGTAAAGCTACCGATGCCAGAGAAGGTGAGGATCATATTCGTTCCGCCAAAGTCTATGACGGAGTTTTCAGTCAAGCTTAAGGTTCCCAAGCTTTCACTCGTGGCAGTACCTGTGAAAGAGAGAGTTCCCCCATTTAATACTAGGTTTACATTATCTCCTATTTGATTGGCCTGGGCTAGGCTCAGCGTACCCCCTGTATTGAGGGTAATAGCACCCGCGCCAGCGGCTATAGCGTTGCTGCCTGTAGTGTTTAAGCTAAGAGTCCCCGCACTGACGGTGGTGGTGCCGGTATAGGTATTAGCGCCTGTCAGGGTAAGGGTGCTAGCTCCTGTTTTGATAAGGCCTCCCGCGCCGGAGATGACGCCCGCGACACTCGTAGCACCCCCTGTGTTTATCGTGGCAGTACCGCTACTCAGGGTAACGGCTCTGCCCGCTCCCATGGTGGTAGTACCTGTGGTTTGAAGGGTTGTCGCATTTGCTAAGGTGATATCGTTAGCGGTATTGCCTAAATTGGCATCGCTACTCACGCTTAAAGTACCCGCGCTCACAGTAATGGGCGTACCGCTAAAGGTATTAGTGCCTGAGAGGGTGAGGGTGCCCGCTCCGGTTTTCGTTAGGGCCCCAGCACCGGAGATGACACCGGCTATGCTCGTAGCAGCGCCTGTGTTAAAGGTAACGGTACCGCCGCTTAAGGCTATAGCCCTGCCGGCGGCCATGGTAGTCACACCTGTTGTTTGAAGGGTTGTGCCTGCAGCGAAACTGAGGTCGTTAGCCGCATTTCCTAAAGCATTATTGCTATTGATGCTCAAGGTACCCGCACTGACGGTAATGGGCGATCCGCTAAAGGTGTTAACAGCTGACAGGGTTAAGGTGCCAGCCCCTGTTTTAGTGATAGCCCCGGTACCGGATATCACCCCTGCAATGCTCGTAGCAGCGCCAATATCAAAGGTCACGGTACCAGCACTTAAGGCAAGAGTCCTACCGGCTGCCATAGTGGTAGCTCCTGTGGTCTGGAAGGTAGTGCCTGCAGCAAAGATGAGGTCATTGGCAACATTACCTAAATTGGCATCGCTTGAAATACTTAAAGTACCCGCGCTTACGGTGATAGGCGTGCCGCTGAAGGTATTGGTCCCACTCAGAGTCAGAGTGCCAGCCCCTGTTTTCGTGAGGGCCCCGGGTCCGGATATAACCCCTGCAATGCTCGTAGCAGCGCCAATATCGAATGTAACGGTACCTGCGCTTAAGGTAATAGCTCTGCCGGCTCCCATGGTGGTGGCACCTGTAGTCTGAAAGGTAGTACCCGTGGCGAAGGTGAGGTCATTGGCGGTATTCCCTAAGGCAGCATCGCTGTTTACACTTAAAGTACCAGCGCTTACGGTGATGGGGCTGCCGCTAAAGGTGTTGGTGCCGCTAAGGCTTAGGGCGCCAGTTCCTATCTTAGTGATAGCACCTGTGCCGGAGATAACGCCCGCTATACTCGTAGCAGCCCCAATATCAAAGGTAACGGTACCGCCACTTAGCGCAATGTCTCTACCGGCTCCCATGGTGGTGGCACCGGTGGTCTGAAAGGTGGTACTCGTAGCAAAGGTGAGGTCATTAGCGGTATTACCCAGTTGGGCATCGCCAGACACACTGAGGGTACCTTGGTTGATCGCATAGTTAAAAGTGCCTAAGTTCGTCCCGGTAAAGGCGAGGGTGCCAGCGCCTGTTTTGGTGAGAAGGGTGTTTCCCGTTACGCTGGTAAAGGTGGCGGTGCCGGTTGTTACGTCTAAGGTTCCTCCCGATGCAAGCGATAAATTCCCTCCATAACTGAGAGTGCCTGTGGTTTGAAGGGTATTGCCATTTACGCCAATAGCAGAGGGATTTCCAAGGTTTGTAGCACTGCCTACGCTGAGTATACCGCCAGTGATATTGTAGTTGCCCGTAAAGCCGGTATTCGTACCTGTTAAAATCAGCGTACCGGTTCCTCCCTTATCTAATTGATAGGTACTAGCCCCTGAAATATTACCTGCAACCGTCAGGCTTGTACCGCCCGCAACACTTAAGGTCCCTACACTGCTAGTCCCTCCCAGCGTGATGTTTCTTCCAGAGTTTAAGGTAAAAGTGCTTGTAGTACTTAAAGTAGAACCTATATTGATGGTAAGGTCATTCGCTGCATTTCCTAAATTAGCATCGCTGGATATCGATAGAGTGCCCTGTTCTATGCTAATATTTCCGGTAAAGGTATTCGTTGCTCCCAAGATAACAGTGCCCAACCCTGCTGTATTAGCCTTATTGATAGTGAGGTTATTGGCGCCTGAGATTACGCTGTTGACCGTTAAGGTATCACCCGATCTCGCACCCAGGGCACCGCCTCCTGTACCTAAAGTAATAGTGCGCGAGGCCGTGAGTGTAGGGCTACCCGATAGGGCCATGAGCTGCCCATTATTCGTTAAAGTAATGGCATTGGTGCTCGTCCCGAGGGCGGCATCGCTATTGATAGTGAGAACACCCGTGTCGATGGCTATACCCCCTGTAAAGGTATTTGTGCCATACACTCTCATTTCGCCGCCGCCTTTCATTTTAAGACTATTGCTGCCACTGAGAACCCCGAAGAGGCTCAAGGTAGAGCCCGAGGCTATATTGAAGGTAAGAGGGCTATTTTGAAAGACAAGGGCGTTGTTTATAAAAGCACTGGTATTACCCGTCATACTGACAAACTCAAAGTCTCCAGCTGTGTTAATCCCGAAGGCATTAAAGCTAGAGCCACTGATATCCCAGGTGCCGCCGCCTGAAAATTGGATCCGGCCTAAGTTTTTAGATGAGCTTAAAGAAAGGGTTCTACCCGTAGCATCACTCAAAATAGCCTCATCCGTGCTGGCGTTTGGCGTGCCGTTGGGGGTCCAGTTGGTGGTGGTTTCCCAAGCGCCATTGGCCCCAGCAGACCAGGTGTAGTTAGTCGCCCTGGCAGCTGAGCTAAAGTGTACCCCCATCCATACAAAAACGAAGTAGCCTACGTATCTAGCCATAGAAGCCTCTAAGAAGGCTAAGATAGAAGCCAAGCGCTGTTTTAGCTGAAGCATAGATTGTCGGAATACTCTAGGCAGTGAGCGCGCAAGAGTGTTTATATAGAGAATCGGATCAAAGCTGAACAGCTTTAAGGGGGCAGGGGAGTGCATGGGGGCTAAAGAAGGCTTTAATTTTTCCGATACTGTATGTGGGTTATGAGAATATCTTTTGTAAATCGCCTCAATACTACCCTGCATCAGCTCACCCAGCTCTCTTCTACTTTCAAAAAATGGTGGGACGAGCCTAGGGAAAAGGGTGGTCTTTCACGCAAAGAGCAGTTTCAGAAACTCTTCAAAGAAAGGCCTCAAACTGCAGAACAACTGCTTAAATCCTTAGAACGCTATCTTTCCAAGCCTTTGTTTTCTCGTAACATCAAAAATTTTAGCCCTGTTTCTCCCAAAAATAACCAGACTCATTCTTCAGCGGAGCCCCTATCAAAAGTTGTCAAGGAGCTAGATGCAGTCCTAAAAGAATATAGTACAAAGCCACTCCCTCGGCCCCCTGCTCAGTCTTTTCCGAAAGCCATCCATCTAGCTCCTCTTCCGCCCAAGCCCCTGCCC
>CAZEFS010000042.1:3900-9291 GCA_964511545.1 uncultured Opitutales bacterium | reverse complement strand
ACGGCAACAGACAGGACCTTTTTGGCATGCTCTTGGCCGATGACGTAACGGTCTAGCACGGCCTTCATATCGGCGGGCTTAACCAGATAAAATTGTAGGGGGGAGGGGGTGGTAGAGCTTTCCTCTGTAGAAGGATTCTTTAAGGACTGAAGAGGGGGGGGGGAGGGTAATGGATTTTCTCCAGAAGCCAACCTTTCTTTTTCGATGATATTCCTGCAGATATCCACACAAAAATCGCAGATACAGGTGCCATCTGGAGGGCCCGTGATGATTTTGGTGACCTCATTTTGAGATCTACCGCAGAAAGAACAGTGTTTTAAGCTTTGCCTCATACAGATTTAGCCTTCCGTCTTTTTGAGGATGACTTCATCCACAAAGCCGTGGGCTTTGGCTTCTTCGGCCGTCATATAGAACTCTCTGTCTCCGTCCTTTTCGATTTGCTCTATACTACGGCCGCTTTTTTTGGAAAGAATTTCATTGATAACGGTACGCCAGCGTAAGACCTCATTCGCCACTATCGAGACATCCGAGCTTTGGCCTGTAGCGCTTCCATAGGGCTGGTGCAGGAGGATGCGGCTATTGGGAAGGGCAAAACGTTTTCCTTTGGTACCGGCAGCAAGAAGAATAGTAGCGATGCTAGCGACCATGCCTAGGGCGTAGGTGACGATATTGCAATTCATGAAGTGCATCGTATCGTAGATGGCCATACCGGCTGTAGTGCTACCGCCCGGACAGTTGATATACAGGTGGATGTCCTTCTTGGGGTCCTCCATATTTAAAAAGAGGAGCTGGGCGATGATGGCATTGGCAACGTAATCGTCTATAGGCGTACCGACAAAGATAATGCGGTCTCTTAGAAGGCGACTATAAATATCCCAACTGCGCTCGCTGCGGCCGTCTCTTTCGTAAATATAGGGGAGAGTATAGTAAGAAGACATGAGAGTGATAAAAAATTATTCAGAAGAAGGGGTACTCGATTGGATACTAGCATGCTGGACCAAAAACTCAAGCGTCTTATCCATTAAAACATTCCGGCGGAATTGATTCAGCTTTGCGGAGTCTTTACGGAGCTCTTTCACCAGGGCCTCCGGCTTGATTTTTCGGTACATGCACTCAGACATGAGTGCCGTCTGCATGTCCTCCTCTGTAGGCTGGATCTTCTCTTCCTCAGCGATACGGCTGAGTATAAACTGGGTTTTGGCACGTAAAGCACCGGCTTCTTTAGAGTTTTTTAGCAGAGCCTCTTCATGGTCCTTAATCTGCTGTTCTGAGACCCCACGGGCTAGCTGACGCTTGACGTAAGTGTCCAGCAGCGTCTGCGCTTCACTGACCTCTGCGCTTTCAGGCACAGCAAATTGCAGGCTCGTGTCCAAATACTCCACAATCTGCGAACGCTTGTGCGCCAGGGACTGCTCCTTTTTTTGGCCCTCTAGCAGCTTCTTAGCAGATGCCTCCAGCTCCTCTAGGCTATTGCAGCCCATTGCCTTAAAAAATGCCTCATTGAGCTCTGGCAGGCTACGGCCACGGACCTCATGAACGGTTAGCTTGTAGACCACGCTCTGGTTTTGAAGATCAGGGACAGTGTAATCTGCCGGGAAGGTGTAAGTAAACGTCTTCTCCTGGCCGGCTTCAGCGCCTATCAGGCCATCTGATATCGGGCGAACGCAAGGGACCTCTGCTGGGGGAGCGGCTTCCTCCCAAGTATTTTTCTGCCCCGTATACAGGGGGGGGAGGGGGGCGCCTAGCTCCGTAAGCGGCGTAGTACCGTCCTCTAGGAAGCCCTCGTATGAAATTTTTACATAGTCACCCTTCTCTGCGGGCGTAGTTTTGAGCTGGAAGTCTGCCCTTTCGCTTCTTAGCCGCTGGATGAGGGCATCGATCTCTTCTGCAGTGGCCTCTGTTGGAAAATCGGTAACGGCGATACCCTTGTAGGGGGGGAGGGTAAAGCTGGGGAAGATGTCGACTATGAACGTGAGCGTTTGCTCTTTCTGCGTGCTTTCGATCTTGCCCTTGATGTCTATCAGATTGTAAAGCTTTAGCTTGGACTCTTTTTCTCTACAGTCTAAGCCCTTTTTAGTGAGGTTTTCCCCCACTTGCTCTAGGATTTCCTTTGCGTAATGACTCTTAATAATGGAAGCGGGAGCCTTCCCCTTCCTGAAGCCTGGCAGACGCGCATAGGTAGCAAAGCTGGCCACCACGGCTTGCTCCGCTTCTTGGAGGAGCTCTGTATCGATATTCAGCTGGATGGATTTACGTAGGTCTGATAGGTCTGCGATACTGATATTCACGGCAGTGTAAGGCTTTAGAGATTAGAAATGAGGGGAATAAAAGACAGAAGTCCCCCAAAATTATAAAAATTTATTTAGGTGAAGAAAGTTGACACAAAAAGTCAAGCCTAAAATGCGCGAAAAGAGCAGAAAAAATAGGGAGGCGAAACAGACATCCGATAGGTGGGGGGGAAGGGGGTGGAAGCTAAGTACATTAATAATGAATAATTACTATTAATAAATGGAATTTAATGAAAAAGCAAATATTTTAATTTTTTTCGCTTGCAATAGTTTTATTCGGGGTGTAGGTGTAAACCTGTGATCCGTCTGCTAGACCTTTGCATAGCTGTGTGGAGGAGAGGATAGATGGGCGAGCTTGCAGCTTTTGGTTAGTTTTTGCTTATTTATAATTAAAGGCTGTAGTAAAAATATAACGATACTTTAAGCATTAAAATTATATAAGATTATGAATGTGAATACTAATATCAGGCCAAACTGTATCATATCTCAGTTAGTTCCAATGGACCAGCAAGGCGAAGTTGGGGGTAGGAGTATAGTAGAGGAGCAGGAGGCTGTACAGGCTTTAAATAACGCACGGATCAATATAATTGCCTTGAGAAATCTTATAAATAATAATATTATAAATGGGGGAATGGAGATAAGAGAAGTGGGGGAAGATCAAGACCTAACGAATCAATTTTTAGTTCAGTTAGAAGATGATTTCTCTAGACTCATGCATCCTATAACGAATCCACACCTTCCTCGATTACAAAATCATGCACTCCAGGGTATTCTTGAACAAGCTAGAGATTGTGGGTTATATAGAATAGTAAGAGACATACTAATCAGTCAGAATAATGATAACTTACAGATCGTTAGGGATTTTTTAAATCCGGTAGATGCAGCAAACTATAGGGGAACTCAAAATAATATTATTAATCTAACTAACACACTGACTAACAGACCGCAAAATCACTTACAAGGTATATTAAATGATGTAACAACTTCCATAAGAAATAGATCTATAATAGAATTAAATAGAGAGACAGCATTATTCCCTCCTTCTAGCCATAACTTGGGGACTATGCTCGTATATGCATTTACGTTGCCAATAGATCTCAACGAATAGATAACTATCTACATTCTTTATTGAAAAAGCAAACATGAGCAGGAAGCTAAACACAAAAACTTTTCCTGCTTTTTAATAAACCATAAACCCTCTTTTTCCTCCTTGACTTGCGTTGAAATTTTGTTTTGATGGATGGTTGTTTATATATGTGTTAATGTTATTGGTTGTGTATGTTATGATTGTGAGTATTGGTTAAAATCCATAGCTTGCCCGATAGCTCAGCGGTAGAGCAGGTGACTGTTAATCACTTGGTCGTAGGTTCGATCCCTACTCGGGCAGCCATGAGAGAGTCTTTTGAAGTTTATGGGCTTTAGAGGAGTGGAGAGAGGTAGTTTTTGAAGAATTTTCAGCTTTTAAGCGCTTTCTTGCCCCTCATAAAGGGCTCAAGCCTCCTGGATAGTGTGGATAGGATAGGTGCTTTGATCCCAGCCATGCAATCACTCCGGGCTCCATAAAATTTAAAAACAGACAGGGCGCGTTCGTTTAAAAGCTGGATTAGACCCCTTGGGAAGCCCGGCATTTTGGTTTCTGGGCAGGAAAGGTTTATTTACCTTAGCCGGCCTGCCGTTGACGTGTGTGGCGTAGGTTTGCAAGAATGGGGCCTGGCGTTTCAGGTATTTCCCTACCCTATCTCCCGCTCCCGACGCTGTCTGTCTAGATTGAAATTTTGGGAGACAGCGTAGTTAGGAGCGTAGGAATACGGACGACAAGCCACCCTAGCGAGATTCATAAAACCCTTATTTTCTCTTACGTTCTTTGGGCTTCGCTCTGTGGCTACACCCAACACGTTGGGTTTCAGGCTACGTTCTTGCGAACTTCTTGCGAACTATGTCTGACACGTCGCTTTAAAAGCTACGCCAGACACAACGAGCTACTTGTCGCCCGATGTGTCAGGCGAAGCTCGTAGAGCGAAGCCTGAAGGCTTGGCGTAGGGAAATGCCTGACGTGTCGGGAGATAAAAAGCTTTGTTAGGCAAGGAAACTTTTGGAAATAAAAAGCCTGGGCGTAGGGGGAAGTGTGCACCCGTGTACATGAAGGCGGGGATCCATCTATCTATGCGGCTTATTATGCAAGCGGTCTACTGTAGTTTCCAAAAAGGGCTAAGGCCAGAAAAGCAGGGTTATGGGCTGCAATTCTAGTTTTTAACATAAATCTCATTAGACCTCTTGCAGTTTAAGAAGGATCCTCCGTTATGACCAGGGCCTGTTTTAGCATGGCCTCCATGACTTTCGAAGCTTCGGCAAAGCTTTTGGGGCCGGAGAGTACCACCTCTAGGCTGGTTTTTCTCGGTGAACGGTGGCGGTGCCAGGCTTCTAGTAGGCGGTCTTTCCTAAAGCGGCCCGCTTTTTGGTGGTAGGGATAGGCGGATTGATCCCACTGGGCGAAGAAAACGTAGATAGACTGTGTAGCGCGTGTAAACCTAAAGCTGCGAAAGACAAGCTGCATGCCGCCTTGATCCCACCTCAGGAGCGCTCCTTCCTTGCCTGGGCCCCACCCTAGCGCTGGCAGACACAGCTCTGGCCCGTGGAAGCCCCCGAGCTGAGCGGCCTTTAGCCTCTTCCACGAAAAATAATATGCAAGCCACACGCACCCTCCCGGCCCCTGGCCACGGACCAAGGTGCCCTCATCGTAAAGCAGCCGCTCTTTCACTGACGGGGGGACAGCCTCCAATGTTACCCCCTGCCCTAGCCTATCCCACTGCATATGCCAGCCCCTACCCGCATACGGCAGCCTGGGAGGCAAGACGCCATACCACAGCTTTGCAAACACTACACTAAAAAGCGTAGCCCCGCAGACAGCAGCCGCAAAGCCCAAAGAAACCCCAGCACTCCTTGGAAATGCATAAGAAGACCTTGTGGCAGCAAGCTCTCCTTGGAAACGTTTAAAACCTAAGGCCCAAAGCGATAAATGCCCCAGGCACGCTATAAACACCAGCTGCCCCGCTAAGCCGTGCCAGCTATTCGCATAGGCGCTTCCCTTGGCGTCCACCAAAAG
>CAZEFS010000042.1:0-3890 GCA_964511545.1 uncultured Opitutales bacterium | reverse complement strand
GGACCGTACGAAAGATATTAAACCCCACAGCTGATAGAGGTCCTAACCCTAGCAAGCACATCCAGAACCCAAGACGCAGACGAAACAGCTCCCCTAAACAGTAGCCCAACATCAGGCTAGACTGAAATGAACGGACCCCACTACAGGCATCCTCCATACTCACCAGGCCCTTGGACACTTGAATGATATTACCGCTTTGTACGGCAGGCACGCCCAGGAGATGGAGAAAATCCATAGATATGGCACTCACCCCATGCAGTAAATATTGAATCAGGGCTCCCTCCAGCATAGAAGGCCAGGGCACACTGCACAAAAAAAAGACAAAAGCCCACGAAAAATGCTTCACCCATGGTCTACCACCCACCGCCATGAGAGCCAGGAGTGTAAAACCCAAAATGAACAGAGCCTGAAACCAGATGAGCAAGCGCCAGTCGGCATTAGACTCAAACACCACCACACAAGGATATAGGCCCAGCAAAACCAAAATGGCTGAGGAAAGGAGGGGCCATCTAAAGGCAGGCTGAGGGAGGGGAGGGGGTCTATCGACATAACGCAGATACACCAGATATGCCCCTACGCAAGGAACAGCTAGGCCATATTGATACTGGGGATTATGGAGCCATTCAAACCCTAATTGCACAAAAAGCAAAAGCCAAAAGCCTCCGACTAAAAGAATAAAAGAAAGGAGTGCTTTTTGATCCTTATCTAAAGACAACACCATACGGGGGGGGTTGAATAAAAAAGAGAAAGCGTAGAGACCCTAAGATTAGATCTCTTGCAGAACCACGTATATCTTGGTTGGCCTGCCGGGCGTAGCTCATAGAGCGAAGCCTGGTTTCTGGGCGAGGCCAAATAAACGAGGAACCGGAGTGTACCAAAAGGGTACATGAGGATTCCGATTTTATTTTTGACGAACCCAGAGAGCAAAAGACAAGGGTTATGCAAGAGATTTATTATAGGCTGAAACTACGCTTTAGCCAAGTGGAAAATTACAGATGGGGGACGTGTTTTAGGTTGCGTTTCAGAGAATTCACCGCTTCTGTAGTCATACAAAAATGAAAGACGAAGAGACATTGAGACTAGGCAAGGATTACCCTTACGATGTCATTGTATGTGGAGCCGGGCATGCAGGCTGTGAAGCTGCCCTAGCAGCAGCCCGTATGGGAGCAAAGACATTGATGCTAAGCGGTAACCTAGATACCATTGCCCAAATGAGCTGCAACCCAGCCATAGGGGGAGAAGCCAAAGGCCATATGGTGCGAGAGCTAGATGCCTTGGGCGGAGAAATGGCCCTAAATGCAGACTGTACAGGTCTACAATTTCGCCTCCTCAACGCCTCTAAGGGCCCAGCAGTACAGGCGCCCAGAGTACAGTGCGACAAAAAAGCCTACCAAGTACGCATGAAGCATGCCTTAGAGCTGCAGGCAAACTTACATACCTTTCAGGTTACGGTAGAAGGTCTTATTTTTCACAAAGGAAAGGTAGTCGGCGTTAAAACGCAGCTGGGTATAGACTTTTATGGCAAAACAGTGGTGGTAACGACCGGGACCTTCCTCAGAGCCCTGATGCATGTAGGAGAAGTAAAAACTGAAGGTGGCCGCATGGGAGACTTTAGCGCAAAGGGGCTATCCGCTAGCTTTATAGAAGCTGGAATTGAGCTTTCTAGGCTAAAAACAGGCACGCCACCACGGATCTTAGGCAGCAGCATAAACTTTAAGCTATGCGAAGAACAAAGGGGAGACGCAGACCCCACTTTCTTTGCCTTCTACGACACTAGAGGGGGAAAAGATATGTTCCACGTGGAACATGTGGGGCAGGAAAAGGCAGGGTGGCCCCCAGGCACGGAGCAAGTCTCTTGCTGGATGACACATACAAGCTCGCAGACCAAGGAGATTATAGAAAAAAACCTGCACCTCTCCCCTCTTTACTCTGGAGGCATTAGTGCCCGTGGCCCAAGATACTGCCCTAGTATAGAAGACAAATGCGTGAAATTTCAAGAAAAGGAAACCCACAGAATATTCCTGGAGCCAGAAGGAAGAAATACCAATGAGTGGTATATCAACGGCCTCTCTACAAGCCTACCCTTTGGCGTGCAGCTAGAAATCCTCAAGAGTATTCCAGGATTAGAAAACGCTATCATCTCACGCCCCGCTTATGCCGTAGAATATGATTTTGCCCCACCGACACAACTGCTTCCCTGGCTAGAATCCAAAAAAGTAGAAAACCTATTTTTTGCAGGACAAATCAACGGTACATCTGGCTATGCAGAAGCTGCTGCACAAGGCATTTTAGCTGGAGCAAATGCTGCCCTGAAAGCACAAGAGCGCCCGCCTTTAGTACTCAGAAGAGACGAAGCCTATATAGGCGTACTGATCGATGATTTAGTCACCAAGGGGACGCTAGAACCCTACCGCATGTTTACCAGCAGGGCAGAATATCGCCTCCTCCTCAACCATGAAAGCGCAGAGCTGCGCCTCTATGAAAGTGCAAACATGCTGCACATAATGCCCAAAGAACGACTACAGAACATCAAAGAAAAAATAGACCGAGTGCAGTACTGGGCACAACGCCTTGAGCTTGAAAAAGCAGAAGGGCAAACCTTGGCCCAAAGAATAAGACAATCCCATACTCAAACAGAATCAAGTGACATTAGCTACCCTCCCGAATTCAAGGCCCTCAGCTCATCTATCCAGGGAGAAACTCTTTACCGGGTGCGCTACAAAGGTTATTTGGAAAGAGAAGAAAGGCTTTTGCAGAAAATGCAAAACTTAGAGAAGATAAAAATCAGCGAAACATTTAATTTCATGGCTATACGAGGCCTTAGACAAGAGGCGGCTGAAAAGCTGCAGGCTATAAAACCCATCAACCTCGGCCAAGCTAACCGCATCAGCGGCGTAAACCCTGCAGACATCAGCCTCCTGATGGTTGCGCTGAAGGCAGGGCAGGGTAGAGAATAGACCTCTTGGAAACCCACGTATTATCTTGCTTGGCCTGCCGGGCGTCTCCCTACGCTAAAGCTTCGGGAGATAAAAAGCTCGACCTGCCGCCCGAAGCTCGTAGAGCGTAGGGGGGAGAGCGAAGACTGAGTCTATTTTTGACGAACTTAAGACACAAAAGACAAGGGTTATGCAAGAGGTCTAATAAAGCAAGAGAGCGCTAAAACCATTACAGCCAAACAAAATAAAGACAGGGAAGCTCATCAAAAAAAACCAACAATCTACACCTCTACAATCAACCACAAAACCCCACAGGGGACGACTGAGTAGGCCTTCAAAGAAGTAAAAATTAGCCATAAAAAAGCTTGCAATCTTAAAAAAAGACCTTAGTTATAGGTATTCAATTTTATTCAAGACAGGTCCCGTTCGTCTAGTCCGGTCTAGGACACTGGATTTTCATTCCAGTAACAGGGGTTCGAATCCCCTACGGGACACCATATTGTGATATTGCTTGGAGTAAAAAACGTTTTCATAGCCCTTGAATGCTAGAAAACCATAGGCATGAGAAGATAAAACACAGAACTTCTCTTAACAAAACCCAAAAAGCCAAGCTGACTCAAAAGAAGACCCTTTGTCAAAACCTTGCGGCAAACAGAATGGGAAGAAGATCCATGCGTTCAGCGTGGGAGCCCTCATTGCGGAATGTCACATGTTGCTTTGCAAAACATGGAATAGACCTCTTGCGGACCTACGTATGATCTTGCTTGGCCTGCCGGGCGAAGCTCTTGCAGCGACGTGTCAGGCAAAGCTCATAGAGCGAAGACTGATCTTATTTTTGACGAACCTAAGGCACAAAAGACAATGGTTTCGCAAGTGGTCTAATAAATAATGATGAACCTATATCTACCATGGAAACTAATCCAAATAAACTATGCTTAAATAGCAACCCATCCA
>CAZEFS010000041.1:0-9349 GCA_964511545.1 uncultured Opitutales bacterium | reverse complement strand
GCCGGCCATCTCCCTATGTTGGCACTTTGGGAGACAAGAAGCCTCGGCGTAGGGGGGAGGGGAGGGAGAGGCTGTCGCTCCTTCCTCTTTATCTTGAGAGAGGGATGAGGAAAGGATGAGTGCCATATATAAAGAATTTTGCCTTAGGATTAGAAGAGAAGTGGGAGCAAAAAGTCAAGCCTAAAATGCGAGGAAAAGTGAAGGTGGTGAGTTTTATGGTCTAGACAAAGGAAACCTACGGAGCGGTAGCAGAAGCACGAAAGAGCTTAAACAGGAAGTAGATAGGTATTGTTTGCACTTTTGGTAGTGTGGTAGAGTCTATTTTTCACGAACCCAGGGAGCAAAAGACAATGGGTTCGCAAGTGGTCTATTATAAAACAAAAAACCCTAGAGCCTACACCCTAGGGTTTTTAATTCATTTTAAAAAATCAGAGCCAAGTCAGAAGTTTAGGCCTTGGGGGCTAGGGCTTCTACACGCTTGCTAAGAGCAACCACGGAGAAAATCCACACCGCACAGAAAACTAGGAAGAGGCCAGAAACGATGGGCGCTATCTTGAGATACTGGTCACCCGCTATTCCGCCTACTACAGGGAATAGGGAGAATAAGACCACTTGAATCGAAGAGCCCATGGATTTACCTAGACGGCCACCGACTACGTCTACTGCAGCCTTACCTTTGACCTTCATTTCATCATCGAGGGGGATGTAAGCCATTTCCTTCGTAAGGTCAAACAAAGCGTATTTGATGGCCTTGGTGATAATAACGACCACAGTACCCATAAAGACGGCCATAAAGAGAGGGTTGGTCCCCATAGCAGAAATGAGAGGGCCAAGCTCATCTCTAAAAAGCACAAATGCAAAGAAGGAAGACCCTAAAACTAGCATGGTAATAGGAGTTACCATAGCGGCTGTCCTCCAACGGAAGATACGGAGGATGTTACTACCCGCTAAAAGCATTAGAATCGCAGCTATACCGGTATAGAGAGAGTAACGGCTCATAAAAACGTTATAAGCATTTTTGTTTCCACCACAGTGTAACTGCAGCTGGCTTTTCCAAAGGCCTTCAATGAAGTTTACAGTCGTTCCATAGGCAACCACTAATACTACAATCAGACCAAGATACGGGGAAGAACAAATAGCCTTGAAGGCTTCTCCCAGGGAAAGCTTTGGCTTCTTTTTCTTAGGCGAGCCCTTCATTTCTGTTTCATCATAGAAACGCTTATCAGTGAGTACATTCGTATTTACCCAACGGTAAATCACCATCGTCAGTATACCCGATACGACTACTGTACCCATAAGCCAGTTAAGCGAGTAGCCCCAAGCATCTACTCCAGGAGCAAGCTTTCCTTCAATATTGGAGAAATACTCACCCACATAACCCGATAGAATCAGAGAAAACTGCCCCATCATACTAAAGAACGCATAAAAACGCTTGGCTTCAGGAATGCGAGTCACTTGGTTTGCAAACTGCCAGAAAAGTAAGGACAAGATAGCACTACCCCAAATCTCAGCCAAGACATAAAAGAGGGAAAAGGACCAAGCCTCATAGATGGCAATAAACCCTTGGAGGCGTGGATAAGTAGCCTTGAGGTGAACGACAGTCTCTAGAGAAGGGTGGATCAGTTCTTTATTGGGATAAAACACAAAGGCAAAGAGACCAAAGAAGACAATAAAGGGCAGTATAGTCACATAAAAGAGATTTTCCTTACTGAAAATGTTACTAGCCTTCATATAGAGGAGCATGAAGATAATGGCCGAAGGCGTAACGCAAAAAGTCTTGAGAAACTGAAGCGTTTCGGCTCCAGTAGAATTCACCACCAAGGTATCCTTGATGTTTCTAAGGCAAGTATAATTAAAGAGGATGAAGAAGAAGATCATCCCCATAGGTAAGACTTTCTTTAGCTCAAAGCCATAGATGGGGAAGAAGATAGACCGCAACTTGGACAGTGGCGGCGGGGTTTGAGGATTAGTGGATGACATAGGTTGTATGAGTTAAATGAGACGTATGTAAAATAATATATCTATTAACAATTTTTGAGAATTAAATATGATTCATTTTTCAAGAAAAAAGCAATTCATTTTTTTACCCCAAGCGATTTTTTTTAAAATTGCCTCTTAAATGAGCTTCAATACAAGAACCAGATGCCTCAAAAAAACATAGCAACAGGCTACTGAGCTTAGGCTGCTGTCCTTTCAAGGGATCCATTGTTAGAGACTAAGCCCTTGGGTCGCTCTTAGCATTTAATTCAGCTGAGGGCTGAGCATGCTGGGATCTATCACTCCATTTTGCATGGCATAGCGGGTTAGGCCTGCTACACCGTGAAGATCTAGCTTTTTCATGAGGCTAGCCCGGTGGTTTTCGGCTGTTTTTTGGCTAATACCTAGCTTTTCAGCAATGGTTTTAGTGCTGTAGCTTTCAGCAATCAGTTGCAAGACTTCCTTTTCTCGCTTACTCAAGGCTGCGATACCACCCGTAGGAGTGCTTTGCGGGCGAAACACCGTCATACGCAAAAGCTCTGCTACTTGCGGGCCAAAATACGTCCCACCCTGGGCAACCCTATCTAGGCCTTTGCGGAGCTCTTCTAGATTCGCAGACTTCTCTACAAAGCCATGGGCACCGGCCTGAATAATCTCATAGACCATATTGGCATTTTGATGCCCAGAGAAGACCAAAACCCGCATTTTAGGAAACCGTTTGAGCAAGCGTTTTAAAATCTCTATGCCATTTAAGCTAGGCAGCATCACATCCAAGACAATCAGCTCTGGCGCAAGCTCTAAACAGTGGGTAAACGCCTCATGGCCATCCCCAAAGTCTCCTATCACCTCAAATGCAGGGTTATTTTTAATAATAGCCACAATCATCTGGCGTATGGCTGTTTGGTCTTCTACAACAACAACACGTTTTGGCTTTAAATGCATGATGAAAATTCCTAAGAGGCTTAGACACTAAAGCATTTGCTCACCAATGCCAAGCTTTTATTGGGGGCTATTGCTGTCTCTTGTCATAAAGGTACTTCGCAAGCAGCAGCCATTCCTAGATAGTCGATACTATAGCGAGATGATAAGAGACTACGTTATGGATGTAATCTAGATAAATCCTAAGGCAAATACACATTCATTACAGTAAAATAAATAAATGATCATAGAAAATTATTATCATTAAATTTAATATTATCAAAAAATATAATTTTTTGTTGCCTCTTGGGTTATTGAGCGTAAGCTCACCTCTCGAAGCGAAGCTTTTTGTTAGTTCTGTTTCGAGGTTCAACACGCTCTAGACAGTACTTAAAGCGAAGCTCAAAACGACTAAACAAACTCAACATATCTAAAAAACCTAAGACTAAATATATTATGCAAAATAATTTAAATAATCCCGTTTTTAACCCAAATGACTCTACTACTTGGAGATGGAATGATCCTGCACTAGCGAACACTATAGTAAGTGAAGCAGAAGCAAGACAGATTAGACAAATTGCCCCTCAATTAGGAGGTGTTTTTACTCTCTTACATACAGGAGATTCAGGGATTTTGCCTTCTCTAATAGATCATAACTTAAATGAAACTCAACAACTTATAGCACGTCGTGCAGCTATTGTGGTTACTGCACAACAAACCTACGGTATACCTATTAGGAACGAACAACAAGCCATAGATGCCCATAGGCAAATTGATAACTTCTTTGGAGGCTTTGATAATAACATGAATCTCCATCCACGCCAAGCAGATTTAATTCACAAAACCATTGATAGTCGATTTGCCGCAAGAGAGTTTCTCAAGGGAAGAAATTCTCTCGATAATAGCCTGCCCTCAGAAGGTCGCAGGAATACTAGACGACCGTTAACCATAACTGAAGCAGCGCTTGTTCATTTTTTTAAGCATATTGTTGAAGATATTCCTTATAATGTAGCGCAAAATCGCCATGATTATCTAAGAGTAAATCTACAAGCTCCCTTACAAACCAATGACGGTACTTATGTTTTTATACGCCATGCCTTTGAGTATTTAGTACGAATGTATGAGGGCATAGGCGCAGACAATCCAGAAATCTTAACGCTCTTAAATCTTTTAATAAACAACACAGCTGTTACGGGTGCCATAAAAAATGCCATTATAAGAGAAATATCCGCTACTAAGTTAGGAGCAAGTTTAAAGCACTTGCAAGGTATTACTGATGAAGAAGCTGTTTGGTACATCAATTTCTTATCAGGGCTTGTGAATGGTATCCGTCTTCAAAAACCAAATAACATTCTAGATAGCCAACAAAATATAATAACTGTTTTTGACGTCTCTAAAACCGATATCAACATTGACAACTTATGCCATGCAAAAACTATGGCTAATGACAGAGGAGCTCTCACTAATCTAGCTACCTTTATCGATTACATTCGATTAGTGGTTAATTTAATCAATGCTGGTTACCAAGCTGTAAACGCAGGATGCTTGAATGATTTATTAGATTTTCAAGAAGGAGCCTTAGCCTTGAATTTTGCAAGGTCCAAAAAGATAGATCCTAATACTTTAGCTCAATCTTTGCATATAGCTATCACTGCGCCTCATAATCCAGCTCATAGTAAGGAAAATCAGGCAGCCTATATTAATCTGATGACCGAGGCTGTAAGTAAATATATAAATGGACCACATGGATTTGTTGAAGTTATGGTCCCCGGCTTTCATAACCAGCCTCTTGCCCCAGTAGACTTCATTAGAGAACTTTTTAACAATGCAGCTATGAGTATTCTTTTAAATAGAGCCCGTGTAATTGGTCTCAATGCCAATGCTATTGCTTGTACACTAGCTAGAAGCCGAGGAATCGAAGGTACCTTGTTATTATTGGGTTTTGTTTTAGATATTATAGACCTCAATATTCAAAACATAAATGTTCAATTAATGAATAACTTTATAAATAATCAAAATGGAGCAACGGATACTTTACATAAAGCACGAAATGTCCATCTTAATGCCTCTTCTGTGGCTCGTCTTATGAGCTGTGGTAATAATCATAATAACCGCCTAGCTGATTTGAGAGTAGTTATCGACCTTATCGAACCTCAAAATCGAGCAGCAATTCGTTTAGAAGCCGATGCAGTGAATCGTTATTTAGCTCTAGATGGCTCTCCTGAAAAGATTCATAATTACCGAGTCCAGAATATATCTCGTGACATGATTATTGAGGCTATCAATCTAGCCTTGAGAGTCGATGCAGCAAGACAAGTCATCGCAAGGCTACCGGAAGATATACGTAACCCAATATTAGCAGAATTAAATCAACAAAATGCAGCCTAAGGATGGAGAGATACAGGCTTAAATAAATAAAAACATTTAGTGTCTTAAATTCAAAAAAACATAAAATCCTTAAAGACAAAACATATTAAAATGAAAATCAGCAGCTATTAAAATTTTTAAACCCTTCCCCCAATACCTTCCCTCAAATAACACTTGCGCTTTTTTTGGATTTGCTGAAGAGTAAAAGGAGTCTTATTCACTTTTCTCTAGCGCAAGCACCTATGTCCTTAGTTCCTTCAAAGACCAGAGTTCGTTTTGCTCCTAGCCCTACGGGTTTTTTCCATATAGGCAACGCCCGTACAGCTCTGTTTAACTGGCTCTATGCACGCCATACAGGGGGTACTTTTATCTTGCGCATTGAAGACACTGATGAGGCCCGCAACACCCAGGAGGCCCTAGAGGTCTTACTGGAGGGCATGCGCTGGCTAGGCCTAGACTGGGATGAGGGACCTGATGTCGGTGGCCCTTGCGGTCCTTATTTTCAAAGCCAAAGGGGACAGATTTATAAAGATTATCTAGCCCTACTGCAAAAAACAGGCCGTGTCTATGAGCAAGAAGGCGCCTTATACTTTAAGATATCGGGCCAGGCTCAGCACATCCAAGATCTGATTCGAGGAGACGTCTACCGCGAAGAAGAAAAGGATTTCATTATCATACGATCGAATGGGACACCCGTTTTCCACTTTGTAAACGTAGTCGATGATATTGCCATGGGGATTACCCACATCATCCGGGGGGAGGATCATCTGTCGAATACCAGTAAACATGTAGAACTTTTCCATGCCTTTGGCCGCACCCCCCCCCTATTCGCTCATATCCCTCTCATTTTGAAGACAGAAGGCTCGGGTAAGATGAGTAAGCGTGACCAAGGGTCTTTGATAGGCGATTACCAGAAAAGGCACTTTTCGCCCCAGGCACTGCGAAACTACCTTTGTTTATTAGGCTGGTCTCCTAAGGATAATCAAGAAATCCTCTCCTTAGAGAAAATGATAGCTGCATTTCAGCTAGAGGACGTCAACAAAAACAATGCTCGGTTTGATGAGAAAAAATTATCGCACATCAACAGCCTCTATTTACGCCAAACTCCCCTAACTGTATTCCAGCAAGAGGCTACATCCGTCCTCCTCCAAGCAGGACTCATTGCCCCTGATACAGAAACCAGCTACACCGAGGCGGTGCTTGAGCTCTGCCAAGAAAAACTAAAAGCCTTAGAGGAACTGCCAAACTTTGCGTACTTTTTCTTTAAAGAAGACTACCCGATAGATCCCCAAGCTGAAGCTAAATTGAGCCAAAAACAGGACGTCAAGGCTCGCCTCCAAGAAAGCCTAGAGCTCTTAAAGCACTTAGATCTTTACGAACCTTCTGGCCTAGAAACCGCCCTTAAAAGCCTAGCAGAAGCAAAACAAGTACCTCTAGCTCAGTATATGACGAGCCTGCGCCTAGCTCTTTCGGGCAAAGATGTGGGACCCGCTTTTTATCCCCTGCTATCACTTTTAGGGAAAGAGAAGGTGATTCAACGGCTAGAGCGTTATTTGGAAACAATTGCCCCATAGAAAGCCCTAAAATAGAGGGACTGACTTGCTTGCTTTTGAGACACTCCTGTCAGGTCTTCCCTATTAGACCTCTTGGGAAACCGTTGTCTTTTACTCGACAGCGTAGTTAGGAGCGTAGGGAGACGCCCGGCAGGCCAAGCAAGATCATACGTAGGTCCGCAAGAGGTCTTTTGCACAAAAAAGTACTGAAACAAGCAAAAGAGACGCTCATACCTAGCTATAGGGACTCGAATCAGCTTAGCATGGCTGTTTTAAACCCCTTACAATCCTCACCAAGAGCGCTGCCTTTTGCTTCCTTTCTAGGTCAGCTCTTTCTGGGTCTTGGTGTCGATAATCTTAAAGTTTTCTATATGGTAGGTACTATCTGCCCTAAAGCTGAGATGGAGGTGGAGCAGTTTTTCAGTTTCTAAAAGAAGGGCCTCGTCTTCGCTGCGCAAATGCTCCAAAACGCTAGGGTTCAGGTAAATACGAAGACTTAGTTGTTCCTCTGGTAATTTTTGATTTTTCCGTAAGTGCCGAGCAATGCTCACAATACGGCGCTGAATCTGTATACTCATCGTCCGGGCAGACTTTAGCATTCCCCTTCCGCTGCAGTAGCTGCACCGGGCATAAAGACCACTAGAGGTGTTTTCTTTATACCGCTGGCGGCTCATCTGCAAGATGCCTAAGGTAGAAATGGGCAAAAGCTGCGTCTTAGCCCTATCGGTAGACATTTCTTGGCGCATGACAGTATAGATATGATTGCGGTGGTGTTTGTGCTTCATATCAATGAAATCGATAATAATCAGCCCGCCAATATTTCTAAGTTTTATCTGGCGGCAGATTTCTTTAGCGGCCTCCAAATTCACCTTATAGATGAAGTTTTTCCCATCATTATCCAAGACCTTGTGTGAGCCGGTGTTCACGTCTACTGAAGTGAGTGCTTCCGTTTCCTCTATCACAATCTCTCCTCCTGAAGGCAAGGGAACACGACGCATAAAGGTTTGTTCGATCTGCCTTTCGATGTTAAAACGCTCGAAAATAGGGATGCTGTCTTCATAGATACCGAGCTTGCCTTTGGAGAAAGGAGAGACTCGGTGTACGAGCTGCTGCATGCGTTCATGATCTTCTTTACTATCGATTAAAATACGGTCGATATCTTCTGTCAGAAAATCTCGCACGGTACGCTCAATAATATCGGGCTCTTGATAGAGCAGGCCTGTAAAATTTGGCTGAGCCATACGCTCAGAAATACCCTTCCATTTCTGAAGGAGCATGTGTAAGTCTCTCACAAAATACCTGAGTTTTTTGCCTTCTCCAGCTGTTCGGATAATAATACCCATACCCTCAGGCAAGGTAAGTTTTCGCAAAATAGTCTTCAGGCGCTCTCTTTCGCGCTTATCTTCAATTTTCTGAGAGATCCCACACTGGCCTTGATAGGGCATAAAGACCAAATAGCGGCCAGCTATGGCGATATTGGTGGTAGTCCTTGGCCCCTTACTGCCAATTTGGGCTTTAGAGATTTGAATGACAATGTCTGTTCCTATAGGATAGAGCTGGGGAACATCTTTTATGGAAAGCTTTGACTGCCTTTGACTTTCAGATTTGTTATCCCGGACAAACTCTACCGTGTCATCATTGGCTTCAGGCAGGATATCCCAGTAATGTAAAAATGCATTTTTTGCTTCCCCAATATCAACAAAAGCTGCCTTGAGGCCATGCTCTAGGTTCTGAATTTTCCCTTTATAAATAGCGCCCACCATACTTCTAGAGTCTGGCCTTTCAATATCTAGCTTTTCCAGCACACCGTTCACAAGAAGAGCGACTCGCTTTTCAGAAGCCTCTGAATTGATAATCAGCTCTCTAAATTCGTGCCTGTCTCCCCTTAGGGTTTTAATCACTTTTTGTAAGATGGGCTGTTGTTTGGCGCGCTGCTTTGCCTCTAGCTGTAAGGCCTTGGGGCTGATACCGCTGAGAGGCTTTTCTTGGGGTTGTTTATTGAGTTCATCTGTAAACTCTGCTTTAGTGACATCGGTTTCTTTTTCGTAAATCATTGCAATACTCCTTTAGTTTGAATTTAAAGAAGCCTTTTATACGAGTTTGGCAAGCGTGTAATCGCATCATGAAAAACTTTTCCTAAATCGATATACACTTTGTAACAGGCCTTGCAAGATACAACAACTCAGTACAAAAGAGCCTCCATAGCTTAAAAAAGGTAGGGGTACGCCTGTGATGGGCATGATCCCAATCGTCATCCCAATATTGATAAAGGCGTGCATCATCAAAATAGTCGATATGCCTACAGCCAAATAGGCTCCAAATCGATCCCTAGCCTGGCTAGCAATATGTAGACCATTACACACCATTAGGGTATACAAGGCTACTACGAATAAACTACCCACAAAACCGGCTTCTTCAGCAAATACAGAAAAGATAAAATCATTCGTTGAAACAGACTGTGGAAGATAGCCTAGATGTGCTAGGAACAGTCAATATCCTAGGAAACGCTTTGAATACGACTTCAGACCTGATTC
>CAZEFS010000040.1:6912-9368 GCA_964511545.1 uncultured Opitutales bacterium | reverse complement strand
AGCTCGTAAGAGCGACGCCTGAAGCTTTGGCGTAGGGAGACGGCGCGACAAGCCGGTTTTTCTTCTATTTTTTCCTACCCATGAGCCAGGCTTCGCTCTTCCCCCTACGCTCTCTGAGCTTTGGGCGACAGGCGAGCTATTTGTCTCCCGTAGCTCGACGTGTCGGGTATAGGTCTTAAAGAGAAGCCTGAAGAGCGTAGGGAGACGCCCGGCAGGCCAAAGAAGATAATACCTACTTTCGCAAGGAATCTATTAAATTGATTAGTTTTAAGGGAACGAAACAGGGTTTCGATACCCCATCTGGACCGATAAAGGTCTAGAGGACTTCTTTTTGGTGAATTATGTGCCAAAATAATTAGACTGCCAGCTTTGAGGCGTTTAGCGGTTACCAAAGTAGTCACTTCAGCTTTTTCTCCCAATTGTACAACTAAATTTCGGCTTTTCCCTGCGGGTAAATCGCAAAACCATTCATGAATATAACGACGCTCTTCGCCTTGGAAAGCCCAATTCCATTTTAATTATGGAATTATTTCGAAACTGCGTATCATATTGGATGGCCTTTCGCCTTCGCTTTTCAAGCTACGGCGTAATTTTAGCTCTAAGCTCGCGTCAGGGAACTTATTGCCTGACGTGTCGGGCGTCTCCCTACGCTCTTCAGGCTTCTCTTTAAAAGCTACGCCCGAAACACGTCGAGCTTCGGGAGACAAGTAGCTCGACCTGTCGCCCAAAGATCAAGGAGCGTAGGGGGAAGAACGAAAGGGTGCTTCAGGTGTTGCACTACCTAACAAAAAAATAGGGTAAGCTATACGTTTGATAAGCAACGGGAAAGCTGGCATCAAGATTAGACCTCTTGCGAAACCCTTGTCTTTTGTGTCTTAAGTTCGTCAAAAATGCATTCAGGCTTTGCTCTTCAGGCGTCGTTCTGCGAACTATGCCTGACACGTCGTCCGGTGAGCTACCTGTCTCCTGAAGGCTCGGCGTAGGGAGACCGCCTGACACTTCAGGTAATAAGCTCCCTTACGCGAGCTTAGAGCTAAAATTACGCCGTAGCTTGAAAAGCGAAGGCGAAAGGCCAACTAAGATAATACGTAGGTACGCAAGTGGTCTAGTTTATGAAAAACAAAAAACCCAGCTAGCCGGTATGCGAGTATATTGCATAAATCCAGCTAAAAACCATTGAAGGTCACTTTTTCACCCCCCTGAATGAGCTCATTTTTGATCACCTCATCCCCTCTTTTTCCGCTTCCGATGCACTCTAAATATTTTTTGTCAGGTAGTGTATTCAGGTGTTCTTAAGGCTAACGGTTACTGTTTTACCTCTGGGCTTTAGCTAAGCGTTGACTTGAAAAGGCTTGGTATCAAAAAATAATTCGATCTTAACAATGCGTTTCTCTTTAAAATCCATTAAAACTGCAGATCGCAGCTTCCCAATGGGGGCCGGAAAGAAAAAGTCATAGGCTAACATGATTTGAGAGCCAGCTTGGAATTTAGCGCGTATCTCAATACCCTCTAGCACTCTCCTTAAGCCTTGGGCGGCTTCCACCACTGAGGCCTTTCCTTCAAAGCTTGAAAGCGGTCCTATGAGAGAAACATCGTCATCCAGGCAGGCCTCCATGGCAAGAAAGTCTTTTGCCAGCATGTGTTGATAATAGCTTTCAGCGATAAGCAGGCGATTTTCATCTTCGTCGTGTTATTAGCCTATAAACTCACAAAAACTCAACATAGCCTCCGTCTACGGATGGATGAAGCCTTAAAGTCTTTGGGTCTAACTACTCCTCAATATGCTGTGCTGGCACAGCTAGAAATACAGCCGGGGATATCTAGTGCGGCTTTAGCTCGGGCAGTGTTTATTACCCCTCAGTCCATGCATGCTATAGTTTTAAATTTGGATAAGCAGAAGCTGGTCCAACGTCAGGCCGATCTCAAGCACGGGAGAATCCTCCGTACAGAGCTGCGTATAAAGGGCCAAGGGCTTGTTAAAAAGGCACATGCCTGTATTTTGGCTGTTGAGGAAAAGATGCTAGCCGCCCTATCTCCTAAAAATAAAGCGAAGTTAGAGGCTTGATTAAGGGAGTGCTTCGATAATTCACAGAGAACAGATACAGCTTAGGTTTTCTAGTTTTAGCTCCTATAGACTGGCTTTCCAATAACTCAAAAGATTCCTGCATCCTTAAAAAAGGATCCAAAACCCAGCCAACTAGCCTTAATTACCCCAGGTACGCTTTCTGTGACGTAGGCTTTTTCTGCGCTTGCTTAGCTTATGCTTGTTCATCTTCAGACGACGTTTCTTTTTAAGATTTCCCATATATCAAATAAAAATTGTAAAATAGTATACTTTTTAAGTTTAAAACAAGCTTTAGATCCCCCACCGTGATTTTTTAAGCTCTATTAAGGTCTTCTTATGCTTTGAAAGTTTCTGGTGTATCACTAAAAAACAATGAAGGTTTGCACAAGTA
>CAZEFS010000040.1:0-6902 GCA_964511545.1 uncultured Opitutales bacterium | reverse complement strand
TTTAAGAGCGCTCTTAGGGCTTAAATCAGGGGGCCTTAGCGCTACATATTCTGATAGCGCAAACGGAGCATGTTGTTAAATTTTGCTACTTTTTTCTTTTGGCGACGCTCCTCAGAAGGTTTTTCGTAGTAGCGGTTCTTACGGGCAGTCAGGATGATTTCTTCGCGGTCCACCTTTTTTTTAAGGCGACGGAGGGCTCTATCAACAGGTTCGTTTTTTCTAAGTTTGACTTCAACAGGCATAAGATTAGCTTTTTAGATAAAAGACCGATGAAAAGGCCTCTTCTTACCAAAGTCAAGCATTTTCATATTTTTGTTAAGCTCTTTGCAGTCCTAAACGGGTTTTATATGTAGCCTTGCGGCTAAAGGACTGAAAAGCTTTAGAAACCAGAAGCATCGTTTGAGCCTTCTTTTCGCCGAACGGCCCTTTCAGTAGCAACGCCCAGTCCTTCTTCACTCTCCCCTTTTTTCAGAGAGACGTGGATACTCTTATCATCGCCCAATTTTGTCTTTAGGCTATTTTGGAGCTGTGAAAGATTTTGTTGGGATAAAAATTGGGCTGCTTGCTGCGAACCAGCCACAAAAGTGATATTCAGCTGATTACCGGTGAGGTTAATCACCACCTCGGTATTGGGTAAAATATTATTCCCAAAGCTAATGCGGACTTCCTGCATATTCGCTAAGGTATTGGTATTGACCTGGATGCGGTCTACAATTTGATTCGCAAGGTCTGCTATCATTTGGGTCGCGGCCTCTCTAGAGGCTTGGACGTTTTGAAAAGCGGCAGTTGATGGCATAGTTTCAGCCATCTGCGGTAGGGGGTGCCCCTGAGGGACTAAGTTAGGATTCAGCATATCCATAGGACTTGAATTTTGGCTTTGGTTTTTATGGATAAACTTATCGTTTCCAGCGCCCTGAGGCATAGACATACCCGAAGCAGTCTCTTTCAGGAAGCCTTCCTTGCTGCCTGCTAGGCTCGGTTTTGGCTGATCCGGAAGCGTATTTCCGAGAGGTAGTTGGCCTTTTAGGCTACTTGCAGTAGTACTAGCCCCTGGCTGACCGTCAGCTGCTTTTCCGCCTTTTTCCTGCAAGAGCTCTTGTACCACTTCCTTCATCATTTGGCGCAGTTCTTGTTTGCCTGGGGCCCCTTCAAATGTATTGAGCTTTTCAGTAATGAGGGCTTCTAGCTTTTGATGATCTAATTGTGGCTGCCCTGGTTTTTGGCCTATAGGGGCTGTATTTTGAGCTTCAGTAGGCGCTTGGCCTTCAATCGATGAGAAATGTGAGGGGAGGGATAGAGAGTCGCTCATAGGGGTAAATTTAAAAAAATAATATTAATCAAAACTGTTATTCTTACGCTTTAGGTCTTCAGTTTCTTTTTCCAATAAGGCTTCTTGCTCTTTATTATATTCTTTTTGCCAGTTATCTTTGTGTTGGTTTACTTTTTCAAGGTCGCTGCTAATAGTTTGCACTAAAACGCGTGCCTTTTCAACCTCTTGTTCGAGCTTTTTTTGCTCTTCTTCAAGTTTCTTTAGGCGCTCATCATGCTGGCGTTGGCGAACCTTGTGCTGCTCTATCCGGGCCTTGACGTCGCTGACGGCGTCTTTTTTCACGACTTGCTTGATGATTTTATTAAAGAGCTTGGTCTCCTCTGTAGGCAACCACTCGGCATACTTTTCTATCCGCCATTTTTGCTTTTCAATTTTTTTAAGGTGTTTTTGAACTTTGGCTTTAGCCTTTTGTAAATTCACTAGCGCTGTATCCAGCTTTATTTTGCGAATACGAAGGATATCCCGTAAGGGGTACTTGCCACTCATAGCTTACTTAGCGGCTAGCTGGCCTAGTTGTTGCAAAGTCTCCTGAAAATTAGCCTTTTCCTGCAGGCTTTGTTTGAGGAAGGTGTTGATTTTGCCTATCTTTTGTACGGCCTCATCCGTATCGGGGTCGCTTCCTTTTTGGTACTCTCCTATACGAAGCAAGAGCTCTACTTCTTGATACTTCGAAAGGAGATCCCGAACACGGGCTGCAGCCTTACGGTGGTCGGGAGTGGTGATGTTATTCATCACACGGCTCACACTATCTAAAATAGCCACAGCAGGAAAGTGGTTCGCAGCGCCGAGTTTTCGAGAAAGAATAATATGCCCATCTAGGATGGAACGGGTTTCGTCCGCTACAGGCTCTGTCATATCATCCCCTTCTACCAAGACGGTATAAAGAGCGGTGATAGACCCCTTGTCAGACTGTCCTGCCCGTTCCATGAGGCGGGGCAAGGCTTCAAAGACAGAAGGCGGAAAGCCTCTTCGGGTAGGAGGTTCACCGGCAGCAAGGCCGATTTCACGCTGGGCTCTAGCAAAACGAGTAACAGAATCCATCATGAGGAGGACTTTTTTACCCTGGTCCCTAAAATATTCGGCTATGGTGGTGGCGACAAAGGCTGCCTTTAAACGCTCCATCGATGGCCTGTCTGAGGTGGCAATAACCAAGACAGACTTTTTTAAGCCTTCTTCCCCTAGATCATGCTCGATAAACTCGCGTACTTCGCGGCCCCGCTCACCAATCAGACCTAGGACGATGATCTCCGCCTCTGTACAGCGGATAATTTGGGCCAATAAAGTACTCTTACCGCAGCCTGCGGCAGCAAAAATCCCCATACGCTGCCCTTCGCCACAGGTAAGAAACGAATCTAAGCACCGTATGCCTAAAGCCATGGGCTTATTAATGGGCTTACGTGTCAGGGGGTCTGGCGGGGAGGCGTATACGGGGTATTCGGCCTCAATTTCTAGGCCACCTTTGGTGCGCGTATCCATAGGCTGGCCTAGGCCGTCTAATACCCGCCCTAAAAGCTTGGGCCCGACGCCTACGGCATGGGTCTTCCCCAGGGGAATGACCTCGGTGGACGAAGAAAGCCCTAGCATTTGGCCCAAAGGCGTCAGCAAGGCAGCCTCCTTGTGAAAGCCGACGACTTCTGCCTTCAGCTCCCATTTTTCCCAGGGGTTTCTCAGAATGCACAGCTCCCCTACCCTCACCCCAGGTACTACCGCCTGTACCATAGTGCCCACCACCTGCGTCACCTTTCCTTTAATTTCAAGTGGGCTTGCAGCTTCTATCCCTTGTGAGATGAATTCATTTAAAAAGTTAAAATTTTCTTCTGCCATAGAATACGTATTTGAGTCCCAGCCTGAAACGAAAACCTAGCCTAAATTGGAAAAATTTAGAAGTAAATCCTGAAAGTATAGCTTTTGAGTTTCTTAGCGGGGATATTTTAAGTAACGATTATAAAAATCGTCAGATGCAATTGCAAATCTTAATTTTACCTGTCAAGGTTCTGATTCCATAAAAAGCAGGCGATCCCTTCCGTGTAGTCTTCGTATAATGCTTTTTATGACTCTAGGTCCTGTTTCTACCTTCAAACACGCATTATCCTTTACTGTATGTCTTCCCCCCCTGCTTCCTCCATACAAGGCGAATACTGGAAACTCGGCCTAGGTGCTGTCCTAGCAGGCCAGTCCATGGCGCTGAGTTTAGGTCTTAATGTGGCGCAGCTAGGGCCTACTTGCCCGTGGTATTATGTCTTGCATGGGGGACTATTCGTGGGGGCTCTAGTAGTGATGGTCCTACTGGGAGGGCCTTTGTTCCAGGGTGCGTTACAGGGGCTTCGTGATAGACGTATTCGCATGGAAAGCCTCTTTAGCCTGAGTCTTGTAGGGGCTCTAGCCAGTTCGTGCCTTTCTACTTTTTACACCCATGGGCCTATCTATTATGAGGTGGTGATCATCGTGTGTTTTATTCACAGGGTAGGCAGGCTCATTCGAAATTACGCTAAAGACAAGGCTAGCCAAGAAGCCAAGCGCCTTCAAGAAATGCTGAGCTTTGCGCACGTGATGGTTTGCCCTGAGCGTAGACGGGTACCCTTATGCGATCTAAAACGAGGAGCTGTCATATCCATTATAGCTGGAGACGTCATCCCCGTAGACGGCATTATCAGCTCTGGACAAGGTTTTGTCGAGCACAGTGCCCTCACCGGAGAGGCAGGGCCCATTTTTAAAAGTGTCGGTGATCGGGTGCTAGCCGGCAGCTACAGCCTGGATGCTAGCTTTTTAGTCACTCTCACTGTCCTTCCCCCTCAGCGCCTCATCGATAGCATTTTACAGGCAGTAGAAGGCGCCAAGCTCGTGCCCTCCCTGCTTGAAAAAAAGGCTCAGGCCTTAGTGGGTTATTTTGTGCCCACTGTCCTTTGTGTTTGGCTCTTTACCCTCATCTACTGGTCCCTGAATATAGGCTGGGTGGAAGGGCTTTTTAATAGCCTCTGCGTGCTACTCGTTGCCTGCCCCTGTGCCTTAGGCCTGGCAACGCCCATAGCGGTCTACGCAGGCCTTCACAGTTTAGCCCAGCTAGGCTTGGTGTCTAAAAAAGGCTATGTACTGGATATCCTAGCCAAAGCCACTACCCTCGTTTTGGATAAAACCGGTACGCTGACAGAAGAGGATCTTGGCATCCGCTCCTGGTCGACTTTAGGCCCTTCTCCTTTGCCAGAAGGAGACTTGGCTGGCCTTCTTGCCTTGGTACAGCAGGAGCACCCCCACCCTATAGCCAAAGCGTTTACGAAGGCTTATAAGCCCAGTGCGGACTATCGGGTAGTACAGACATCTCCCATCCCAGGAAAAGGCATCTCCGCCACCGTCGAAAGGCTAGCAGATGGCAGAACGTTTGATGTACTGTTAGGGACACAGAGCCTGATACCTGAAGCTTGGGACAAAATCCGTACTGTCTCTGAAAAAGACACTGTGCGAAAAATCTATCTCTTTTTAGATGCAAAACCAGTAGCCTGTATAGAGCTCGGGGAAAGCTTGAGGGAGGATACCCTAGAAAGTATCCGCTCCCTCAAGGCCCTAGGCCTAAAGCTAGCGATTTTGAGTGGAGACCCCTCACCTACCTTTCAGTCTCTTGAAGGCATAGACCTCCAGTATGGCCTTAGCCCAGAAGACAAGCTAGCTGCCATCCAGGCCCTCAGAGCCCAGGGAGAAACTTTACTCTACTTAGGAGACGGCCTGAATGATGTACCAGCCATGCACTGCTGTCAGGCATCCGTGGCTATGGACCATGGCTCGCCCTTGGCTCAATATAGCGCCGATGGCGTCCTCCTAGGAGGGAGGATCCAGACGCTAGTAGAGGCTATCCAGCTAGCTCGAAGGCTTTACCAAAAAGTCCTAAGCAATTATTATATCGCTCTTGCCTACAATACCCTCGGCCTCGGCTTTGCAGCTGCTGGGCTTTTAAACCCCGTGGGAGCGGCTGCTATCATGCTCGTTTCAAGTATTACCGTAGGGCTTAGAGCTTGCACTGCTTTGCATGTTCAAAGTAATCTGGCAAGGCAGAGCTAGCCTCAAAGGTTAACATTTTCCCCTGATAGTCTAGATTGAAAGCAATAGAGCTGGCATGCAGGCAGAGATTTTTTGTGCCTAAGCTAGGGGCTAAACGGCGGTTAAACTTGAAATCTCCATAGCTTTGATCCCCAACAATGGGGCAATGGCGTAGGGCACACTGCACTCTTAGCTGATGGCTTAGGCCACTCATGGGCTCTAGCAGTAGGCAGCTGAGCTCCTTTCCTTTATACACCAAAGACCACCGCGTTTTGGCTTCCGTGCCTAGGCCTGCTTGCATACGGATAAAGCCTGTGCCTTCCTTACGGCTCAGCCTATCTACCCATAGCTTCGGATAAGAGGGAGGGGATCCTTTCACCAAGCAATGGTAGCGTTTTTGAATCTTCCTATCGCGAAAGAGTCTCTTTACAAGACATGCAAGGGCCGTATTCGTAGCTAAAAGCATAACCCCCGAAGTGGGCCCATCTAAGCGGTGCAAGACATGAAGCTTATCTTCTTTTTCAAGCAAATAAGATTCATACTTCAGGCTATAAGGTAAGGAAAATAAGGCTCTCTTTTCAGCCTCAGGACCATTAGGATGGCTGAGAACGCCCGCAGGCTTTTCTAGCGCAATAAGACCAGAGGGATCTACCTTCAAAACCTTTGCTTTAGGATGCAAATAATCACGAAAAAGGCCTAACATACGAGAGATAGGGTAGCTGAATAGTTGTTGTTGGATTGCATGAGTTAGTCTCTCCTTTTCTATCTGTAAAAAAAGTGAATGCAAACGCGTTTTTCCTTCCCAAAGAGTTCTACCATTTCCTCAGGCCATAGGCCGAAAGGCTCGCGAGATTGTATGGCATCCTGGCAGGCTAAAGTAGCTGGCCTAGACGCACTAGTCTTGAGGACTTTCAGGCCCTCTACCCGCCCATTGGGATTGAGGTAGAACTCTAGCACTACCTCCGAACGCTTATCTTGTTCGACAGACTTTAAATGACCCGCTAGCAGCTGCCATTGCAAGGATATCGCCTCCAGGACCTGCTGCTGATAGGCCCCAAAGAGGCTCCACTTCGCATCTATGGCTATAAGGCCAAGAGATTTTACCTGGGTCTGCGCCTTCTTAATCGGCGCTTGCAAGGCCTTGGCGCTGAGGCGTGGCCGAGGCTGGGGGGACGGGCGTTGCACAGGAGACAGCGGCTGAGGCGGGGGTGTTCCCCTACTAGAGTTTTCTACTAGCGTATCTAAAGCAACTGAAATACGTATCGGCGCATTGTCCTCTCTGTCTAGGGCCTCAGGAGGGACGCTTTCTACTCTTACCCCCTGGCTATCTAGGGCTAAAGGCTCCTCCGACACTTCGGAGAGGCTGATGGATGCTTCTATGGCAGGAGAGAGACTTTTCTGGGGAAGCTGGGCAAATCTTGAGCTTTCCTCCACTACAGGCTCTAGCCACTGAACGCTAGGAGGTATAGCGTCTTGAAGGGAAGCTTCTACAATCGTTTGTGAGTCTTCAAATTCCCCATCCATGGTAGGTAGGGGGCCGAAG
>CAZEFS010000039.1:0-9392 GCA_964511545.1 uncultured Opitutales bacterium | reverse complement strand
CCGCTGGCTCGTGTGAGACAGGCGGTTTGCCTTATCAAAAGAGCCTTTAAATACAACCTTAAGGACCGGATACTTCTGCTCTAGAGCCTTGAGCGTATCTGCCACCTGCAGGCAGATTTCCTCACTCTCTACCGCGCAGGTACCGGCAATGAGGAGTTTTTGAGAAGGATGGTACATCATGGATAGATATCTTAGGGAATTGTTTAGCCCTAGTGAAAAATTGAGCCCAGGTCAACCCCTCAGATGGGTTCTTTAAAAAAATAGACCACTTGAGAAATCGGATCTTTTGATTTTCCAAGCGGTCTAATAGAAGGAGTGACCTTAACAATCAACCTTTAAAACTATCTACTTTCATCACCATAGTAACTATATTTTACAATACCTGCTTTCATCGCTGATGGGTATCATGTGGCTATCCGCTATTTTACGAGCTTTTTCCGCTTGCCCTGGTATTTTGGATAGCTTTTCAGCAGCTAATACGTGTTTATCCCTGAATAATGTATTATCTTTAGCTATAAAATCTAAGGCCTCAATGGCTTTAGGATGTAGCTCTGGCACTTCACAAAGGGCTTCAATAGCCAGCATGCGTTGAAGAAAGTCCACAGCCGTATTTTTAGCAATACTGAGTAAGTCGTTAACTTCTTTCTCTTTTTCCTCAGAATTTTGTAAGTGGTTTTTAGCTGCTACTATGGCGTTGGCTATATTTGCTTGAACTTTCTCTATGTTCGTTTTTAACCTTTCAGCCTCAGCTTCCTGACTAGGTATTCTCGCAAGATTATCTACAGCTAGCATCCGGCGGTCTGGACTTTCTGTTTCATCTTGAGCACAAGTGGTTAAAATTCTAACAGCCTTTTCTGTTTCTCCTAGTTCAAAGAGCCCCCCAGCAGATAGAATTGTATACATAGATTTAAATGCTTGATGTAATTTCTCTTTTTCAGTATCTTGAATGTAAAGCCAGACGGTTTTTGCCTTCTCTGCGTGCCCAGGTATCCTTAGAAGACTCTGTGCAATATATGCAAGATCCTGTTGATTGGCAGTGTGTTGTATGATAGTTAACCAGATTCTAGCTGTATTTTCTTCTTGTCCCGGGATTTCTTGAAGAGCTTCAGCTACTCCGTATAGATCAATTAATTCTGTAGAACTAGTCTTTAACCTTTTAATTAATAAATCTGACTTTTTGACTAATAACTCAGCTGCTATCCCTTCATGCCCAGGTATTTTTGCAAGATGTTTGCAGGCTTTGATAAACTTATAGGTAAAAACACTATCGCTAAAAAGACAAGGGTACCTTCCAAGATAGATAAAATAATTAGCAGCAATTGCTTCGTATTTCTTTATTTTTGAGAGCTTTTTAGCTATTTTAAAGCCTGTATCTACATCAAGATAACTGTGTCTTTCGTTGAGCAACGAAGCCCAAATCTCCCCTTGCCTATCTTCACTCACTAGCTTAGAAAGCCTTTCCGCTGACTCTATACGATCAAAAGGTAAGACTACGCAGTCTTGAACAATCGTAAACAAGAAATCAACCAGCTCATCGCCTTTGGTAATACGAGACAGAACCTCGGCGGCTTGCATGCGGTAGGAGAGCTTTAGAGTGATATCCTGTTTGATACCCTCTAAGGTCTTAATCGCAAGGGCTTGACTCTCTTTGGCCTTCATCCCAGCCAGTCTTTCTACGGCTTTGATGCAGTAGGATAAACGTATGTCATCATTGAGTCTGATCTTGTCATTTTCGGGATCAGGTTTCGTATCGTTTACGATAGTAGTCCAGGCGGCACTAGCTTCTGTTTCTTGCCCGGGTATTTTTGAAAGTTTTTCGGCGGCATAGCAACGGCCGGATAGGTAGTCAGCTGCATAGCAACGATTAGCCTGTTTCTTGTCTTTAGAAAGGCTTTTTCTCACAAGATCTTCTATTTTAATCGCTTTTAAAAGCTCCTTCCCTCTCTTTTGAACTTCTTGTCCTTTTAGCTTGGATACTAGCTTAGCTGCTTTTTTTCGATACACGGAGTGGTAGTTATTGTCTTGTGCAATAGCGATCAAGAGTTCAGCGGCTTTTTCTACCTGCCCATTTATCTGAGAAAGCTGTTCCGCCGCCTGAATACGCTCCAAAGGCCATAGCTGCAGATCCTCGGCCTTGGCGAGGAGGAGAGGGGCTACGCAGTCTCCGGCAGCGTCGCGGATCCATCCTGGTAAGGTCTGAGACTTAAAAAAAGTTGAGAAAATTTCTAAAGCTCTGTCCTCAAGGCCTTTGGTCTCAGCGATGCTCCTAAACGCCTTTAAGCGGGTAGGTCCATGTATCCTATCGTCTTTTGCAATATCTACTAATATATTTGCTGCTTTTACTATATACTCTTTTGTTTGGGCTGTTTGTGGAGCTTGAGTGTTAATCTCTAATAATCTTTTAGCACAGTTGAGGCGTTTTTTCAATTTGAGCTCTAGGTTCTCAGCTAGAGACATGTAGATCTCACTCGCTTCGGTAATTTTTCCTTCCTTCAGTAACTGATGGGCGTCCGACTTGTATTTATCGAACAAAGCGTAGATCGGCTGAGCCTGTCGAGTACTGAGCCCAGGGCCTGACTGCTCGGCTAAGCTCCCTGGGTGGTTGATGGGATTTATAGAGTTCTGGCCCTCTTTATTTGAAGGGTTGATAGGCGGTACGGGCTCGTATACGAGGACGTTTGCTGTAGTATTTGCGGTATTGTTGGTGCTTGCTTCCATATGCGTAGAATTTTGTTTTTCTTATGTCTTAGTTTAATTTAGTTTAATTTTCAGGGTATTTGCTACGAATAACCAAAATATATCTGCTGATCAAGGGTTAAATCGTTAAATTTTGCATTTTATTTGAGATTTACGTATCAAAAATAGAACTAATGATGGGATTGAAAGCTAAGTTCTAAGATTTCTCATCTCAAGAGTTTCCCCTTCTACCTAGACACCACTTGTAAAAAAGATAAACATCCCTATATTTGCATCTACGCTTGCAAAATTTTCTTTTACGGGGCAACTTAGCGATTCTACAGTTATGGACAAAGACCAACAGAAGCAACGTTTACAAAAAGTACTAGCAGACCGGGGGGTAGCCTCGCGCCGCAAATCAGAAGAGCTTATTCGCGACGGTAAGGTACGGGTTAATGGCAAAACAGCCCTCATCGGCATGAGTGTGGACCCCCTAAAGGATGAGATTTCGCTGGTGGGTCAGAAAATCCCTAAAACGTCTGCCGCGCCCATTGTCCTCCTGATGCATAAGCCAAAAGGCTACATTTGTAGCCATTCAGACCCCCATCATGAGCGGACTATCTACGACTTGCTGCCTCCCCAATACGCTAAAATGCGCCTCTTTTGCGCAGGTAGGCTAGATAAAGATAGCGAAGGGATGCTGATTTTGAGTAACAACGGGCAGCTCGTACAACGTATCACCCACCCCTCGAATGAAGTCATTAAGCGCTACAAAGTAGAAGTGCACAAGCCCTTTGATGTGGCTAAAATACCAGCCTTTCTCAAAGGCATAGAGGATGAGGGCGAGCGTCTCTTTGCCACAGCTGTTATACCTGCTCACATGGGTATGAAAAAAGACTATACCCTAGAGATCCATCTCCAGCAAGGCCACAAGCGTGAAATACGCAGACTTTGCGAGCACTTTGGCTACTATGTCAAAAAGCTAAAACGCTTCCAAATCGGCAAGCTCACCCTCAAAAAAGTTCCCCTAGGCTCGGTCAAGCTTTTGAGGGAAAAGGAGATCGCTATGCTGCTGGCCAAGACTTCGGAGATCGCTAGTCAAAAAAGTGCTCTGATCACTTCAAAGTGTGTATAGTTCCAACCTTCGGATGGCATTCGTTTAAGTTCAAAGCTCTAGCTGGTCTATATATCGTATAAATACACTTATTAGGCATCCATGATGCTGCCTATTTTTCAAATAAATAAAAATGCTTAAGGTTAGCTTTATCTAAAAGAAAAAGTATATTTAATTTTTTTAAAAATAATAATATAATATTATTAAAATTATTTACTGATAATTTATTTAATTTAAAATTCTAAAGTCAAACCGCGTCTAAATATGAATTCTATCAATATAAATAAATCAAATATATCAAGCATAGCCTCTACTGACAATAAAGTAGAAAATGCCAACCTTTCTTCACAAAACCCAATAGTTTCTCAGCCGGGATCTTTAGGCATCCAGAAAAAATCAGAAAAAAATAGAACTATACAATCATCTTCCGATCAGAAACCTCCTATTGCCTCTGACACAAAACTTAAGGGGGATATTATGATACGACTTGAAAAAGCTCTCGAGATAGAAAACCCTATGCAAAGAGATTTAGAAATAATGTTATTGACTGTCACTGCTCAAAACACGCTTGAAGTTAACGAAAAAGATGCTGTTCGCCTTGAAATTGCTAAAAATACTCAGATAGATATAAGTGGCCGGACCTTCGCTGCTAAAGAAATATCTGATCTTAGTAAAAAAGATGATGCCCTCCTTGAAATCTGTAAAGACACAAGCCAGGCCCCTGTAAGAAATACTACTGTTCTACCTAGACCACTTCCAAATGAATTTGAGATTGTACTTTTCAGTGCTTTAGAATCAATTTCTGATCTAGAGAAAAAAGACCAAGCTGCCTTAAGTATAACTCAAAATAATAACCTCAATTTTTTTGATAGAATAAATATTGCTCAAAGCATAAAGAACCCAGCGATTCAAGATCAAGCTTGGTCTTACATAGCTCAAGATCATGGATTAAGGTTAAGGAACCGAAAAGCAGCCACTGAGAATATTCAAGATAATATCCTGCGAGACAAAACCTTAACCCAGCTATACAACGATGCAATCAATCTGAATGAAGAAGAGGCAGCATTAGCAGAGATCATAAATCGTATCCAAGATCCTGAGCTACAAGCTTTAGCTCGTGAGGCTTTATTAGAAAGAAAGATGGTGAGATTGAATTTTACTAAAAGCGCACGTAATGTTTTAGAGTAATATCTAGGTAAAGCCTATCGTTTTATTGCATCATACCCAAGCGAGGAGTATCTTCAAGGCTCTAACTTGGGTATGATTGTTGCAAACGCAGGCGCTAACGCACTCTTTGAAGCATGTATCCTAAATTTCTACTTCAGCATTGCTATTTTTTGAGTCTTAGGCTTAGCTCTAGGCTTTAGTTTTTATGCATGTCATCCTTATCTGTGGAGGGCCCTCGTTGGAGCGGGGCATATCGTTAAACTCGGCCCGTTCGGTGATGGACCACCTGGAAGGCACGGGTATAGGCTTATCCTTCCTGTACCTAGGGCTAGACTCTCAGTTTTATGCCTTGTCCAAGGCTCAGCTCTATTCCAACACGCCGGCAGACTTTGACTTTAAGCTCCCTGAGCCCAGTTTAAGCCTAGATGAAACCCTAGCTTTCCTACGGCAAGGAGACTTGGTCTTTCCTCTCATTCATGGCATATATGGCGAAGATGGACAGCTGCAACGCTTTCTGGAAACCCATCAGATTCCCTTTCTAGGCAGCAAAGCCAGCACCTGCGAAAGCATTTTCGATAAATACACTCTCAAGACCCACCTAGAAGCAGCGGGCTACCCCGCCCTGAATACCCTAAGACTGGATCTGCAGGGGGGGACGGATGCGGAAATTGACTCTAAAGTAGAGGATTTCTGGATAAAAAACAAACTAAAGAGAGCCATTCTAAAGCCTAGCCGAGGAGGATCCAGCATTGGAGTAGAGTCGTTCGAAAGCTTAGAAGCCTGTAAGCGCACAATAGAAACCATTATCAAAAATCAAACTGAGAGCCCATCTCAGCCTGCCTTCTGCCCTCTTTGGCTACTAGAACCCTTCTGTGAAGGGAAAGAGTTTACCGTCTGCCTGCTTGAAAATGCTAAGGGAGAGGCTGTAGCCCTCCTCCCTACCTATATAGAGACCTCCTACGAAGACAATGGTGTTTTCAACTACCGGCGCAAGTACCTCCCTACCCAGCAGGTCCGCTATCATTGCCCCCCGCCTTTTCCACAAGAGATCATAGAGAACATACAAAAAGATACTGAAGCGCTCTTTCAGCGCTTCCAGATGCGAGGTTTTGTCCGTATTGACGGCTGGTACCTAAACGATGGGCGTTGCCTCTATACAGACTTTAACCCCATCAGCGGGATGGAACAAAATAGCTTTATCTTCCAGCAGGCAGCCCGGATAGGCCTTAGTCACACAGACTTTTTGCTCTATCTTCTAAAAATAGCTCTGTTAAACCATCCAAAAGGTCAAGAACTGGCTGAAAAGTTTGAGGCTAAGGGCCCTAGTAGCTCCTCAGAGGTTCAAAAATCCCAACAGCCCTCTGAAAAAACAGTCAAAATCCTTTTCGGGGGGAATACTGCAGAGCGGCAAGTCTCTCTCATGAGCGGGACGAATACGTTTTTCAAGCTGAATCTCTCCTCTCACTATCAGCCAGAGGCCTATCTCTGGGGGCCAGATAAGCAAGTCTGGCAAGTGCCCTATCATTTGATGCTCTACCATACCGTTGAGGAAGTGGCAGAGGCCTGTAAAGCCGAATATGATACCCCTCCGGCATATGAACCTATCCTAGTCTTACGAAAGCGCTTAGAGCTAGAAACAGATCGTTTTACCCTAGAAAAGCCGAGGCTTCTTAGTCTGGAAACCTTTCTGAAAGAGGCTAAATCAGAAAAAGCCTTTGTTTTTTTAGCCTTGCACGGAGGCGAGGGCGAAGATGGAACGCTTCAGAACAAGCTAGAGGCCTATGGAATCCCCTATAATGGCTCGGGGCCACAAGGGGCAAAGGTGGGAATGGACAAGGGCCTGACGGCTGAAAGCCTAGCCTCCGCAAATATAGCAGGGGTAGGCAGCATCGTTTCCGAAGGATTTTATAGAAAAGACCTAGCAGCCCTTAGCCCAGAAGCTCTGGAAAGCTTTTGGCATGCAACTATCCAGAAACTAGGCTCATCTGTTTTACTCGTAAAACCAGCAGGGGAAGGATGCTCTGCGGGAGTAGCCTGTCTGTATAGTGCAAGAGACCTCCGAACTTATATCCAGCTCTTAGGGAGTGATTATCAGGAAATCCCCCCCCATACTTTCCCGAAGCAAGAAGCGATTATTGCTATGCCTCAGGATAGGGAAAAACTCTTTTTAATCCAGGCCTACATCGATGTATGGCCTATCGATTCAAGGGAAAGAACTCATCCACACTCCAAAACAAGGGTGGCTTGAGCTGACCTGCGGCGTTCTAGAAACCACCACACCTGGCAAAGCCCAGACCTTCAAAGTCTTGCAGCCTAGCATCACCGTAATAGAAGCACAGATCCTCAGCCTAGAAGAAAAGTTCCAAGGTGGAACGGGCATCAACCTGACACCACCGCCACCTCATCTGATTAGCCACGAGCAGGTGACCTATATTCAAGACAAGCTAGAGCTAGTAGCAACCCTCTTAAAGATTAAAAACTACGCCCGTATAGACCTCTTCTTTAATAGACATACGGAGGGTATATTGATCCTTGAAGTGAATAACCTACCAGCGCTGACCCCCTCTACGGTGCTCTTTCACCAGGCGCTCTGCGAAAGCCCTGCGATGTACCCAAAAGACCTATTAGAAACCATCATCCATGAAGCTTGGGAGGAATCAACCGCTGCCTCTGGATAGGCCATAAGACCCCTTGCGAGACCATTAGACCTCTTGCATAACCATTGTCTTTTGTGTCTTAAGTTCGTCAAAAAAAAACAAAGAAGAGAAGAGCTGGATTTTGGCTTAACAGCTAAGAAAAAAGCTACCTTAGCTCAAAAATCAGCCTAGCTAGGCCTATAGGCCCTAGGTGGTGCCAGGGGGGAGAGTCGAACTCCCGACCAAAGGCTTATGAGTCCTCTGCTCTACCACTGAGCTACCCTGGCATAAATGTGTGTAAACCTTATTGCTGACAAGCGTGGTGCACCCGAAGAGAGTCGAACTCCTAACCTCTTGATCCGTAGTCAAGTGCTCTATCCAATTGAGCTACGGGTGCCCATTACACATAAACAAGGGTAGATTGAAGAGTTTTTTAAGTTTTTCAAGTTTAAGTTTTAAGAAAGCTCATTTTTTTAGCATCCCTCCTCTTAAACGCTTTCTAGAGACTTAGGAAGCTAAGACTGTATTCTGTTTTTTTTAGATACCGTTATATGACTGAACATCAGCATACGCTCTAGCATACGTCTTGTATCCTTTTCTATTGCATTAAAAGTCTCTATTTGCTCCATACGGTTAGCCCCTAGGCCTTTGAGGTAAGTCTTAATTTTTCTCTTATACTCCAAGTCTGCGTTTAGGTCATTCAGCATAGAAGATAGAAAACCTAAGAGTTTTGGTATTTTCCTTTCCTGTGCTATTTCCAGAATGGTAAACCCTAAGTTTCTGAACTGCTCCCACCGCTTTTCATAGTTTTCTGGCTTATCGATGAGAAAGAAGTACAGCTTCACTAATCCTTTAAAAACCGCCATATTAAAAGCTTCCTGAGAGGCATATGCGTAAAGCTTGATGAGGAAATCCACCTGCTGCAGGTTTATAGGTAGAACTGCTGCGGTACAAGTATGCAGATCCTCCGCCAATTGCTGGATGGTACTGATATCATTTTTTAAGATAGCTAGGCTTAAGCGATAAAGAGCTAAGGAGCTTAAAAGAGATTGTTTTGGCAGGTCTGTTTGAATGTTTTCAAAAGCAGTGAGCAGCAGCTCAGCAGGTTTAAATACCCTCAGTTCTTCCTTACATTCTAAGCTCTCTGGATTCTCCAGTAAAGTAGCATAGGTTTGGTTAAAGTTTAACCAATAAGACCAAAATTGAAAGACATCCCTTGAAACTAAGCGGTAGGCTAAACGCTGAGCAGAAAAACTTAAAATAGCCTCTAAGAGTGCTTTCTTTTCTATCCATTCAAAAGGGAGCTCTTCATTTTCAATTAAGTCGTAAAAGCGCTTGAGGCGAAAAAGCTCAAAGTCTTCTGTTAAGGGCCTGGGGCTAGGCTCAGATAAAAACTGTAGAAGGCCTAAGCGCTGCCTAGTATTTTGCTTTTCAAAGAGCTTTTGAAAAAAGTATTCAATCAAGCTCTCATATACGCCTTCATCCTCTACCAAAATAGCCAAGCGATACTCTGCCTGAAATTTCTTAAGAGGGCAGCTTAGTCTTCTGATCGTGTCTTGAATATTTTTTGCTTCCCGGCCGATGCTAGTGCATAAAAGCAATTCTAAGGCTTCATTCCCTAATCCTTGAGAGACGATAGGACGATATCGATCATAAATGGCTACTAAAGCATGCATGCCTTTATGTATAAGTTTTTCTAGATCTTCATCTTGCTGGATTTGGGTTTCATAAGCTTTTAAATCATTAGACCTCTTGCATAACCCTTGTCTTTTGCTCTCTGGGTTCGTCAAAAATAAGCT
>CAZEFS010000038.1:0-9472 GCA_964511545.1 uncultured Opitutales bacterium | reverse complement strand
TTCCTCCCATACAAAGTTGTAAACACTTGTATGAACTTTTATACGTTAGCCCCCAGGCCCTATTTTTGGACCAAAACCGCATCACGCAGGTGGTGGATAATTTGATTTCCAATGCCATTAAGTTCTCCCCCTTCAAAACCCAGGTCCGCATCATTTTAGAGCAAGACAGCGCCCATACTTACCTAAAAGTGCAAGACCAAGGGCCTGGCATCCCAGAGTCTGAGATGGACAAGCTCTTTAAAAGCTTTGGCCGAACATCCGTTCGCCCCACCGCCAATGAAAAGAGTACAGGCCTGGGGCTTGTGATTTGCCGAAAAATCGTAGAGTCTCACCAGGGCACGATAGCAGCCCACAACCTCCCACAAGGCGGCGCCGAATTTTGCGTAACCCTCAATACCCATAGACCGCTTTCAAAACCCCCTAATCTTCAATCATGACTATCCCCAATTCCGCCCTATTAGTAGACGACGAAGCCCACATCCGGTTATTTTTAAAACTCATCCTCCAAGAGCTCGGCATTGCCCACATCCGCGAGGCCCGAAACGGTCAAGAAGCACTAGAAGCCTATCGGCAGGCAAAGGCTGACGTCGTGCTGATGGATGTCAACATGGCCGGGATGGACGGCCTAGCTGCCCTAGCCCTCTTTAAGGAGGAGTTTCCGGATAGTTTCATCATCATGGTAACCTCTACCGCCACGCGGGACATCGTGGAGAAGTGCATCCACTACGGCGTCAAGCAATACATCCGAAAAGACACCCCAAAGCAGGATATCCTGAATATTTTACGCACGACCTTTGAGCGAATCCCTTTCCCACCTACGGCTTAAACAGCTTAGCCCTTAAGCCTTCCTTCGCTACTTTTAATACACCTATTGCTTTCTTTATGCACTCTAGCACCTCTCCTACATCAGAGCAGATCGTAGACGATAATTCTCAAAAAAAACTCAAAAAAGACAACGAGCTAAAGGAAGTCAAATACAGCCTACGAGACCTTTTGGACGAAACCGACGCCGAGAAACAAGCCTCCACCATGTCTCGCCAGATCATCGACCAAACCGAAATCCAAAAGATGCTCAAGGATTTTGAGAAGAAGAGCCGTAATGAAGGCTAAAAGCTCCGTTTTTCAGGTCTATTTACAAGCAGTCCTGAGTAGACACTATCGTGCCTTTTTGGTACGAGGGGCGTTTAAAGATCCTTCTTGTTTCTCTTCTATCACTTTGAGTAAGCGCTCTTGTTCTTCAGTATCTTTTACATGCTCTTCCACGACTGATTTACGAAAGCCTGCATCCAGGTCAGTTCGAACAACGATAGTCGTGATGAGATCGATTCTCAGAGCATCATTTGATGCAAGAGCGTACAGTTTACGAAACGCTAAATGATTCTGAAGCTGCTTCTCTTGGGCTAGAGGCCAATTTTGGCATATGGTTTTTATGGCTACATCTCTTATGTGAGAATTAGGAATTTCTTCTAAAAAAGCTATTATTCCATAATAAAATATAAAACCATTAACGCTCAAAATATTTTCAATCATAGAAGGATAGAACTCTTCTTGTATTTTTTGATCAATAATTAACTTAGCAGCCTCCAGGCGATAGACGGTAGATAAATTATGATCTTGAGCTATAGAAAGGTAAACTGCTCCGCGCTGAGTATCGTCTTGGATCAAATTTGCAGCCTCCAGGCGCTTGTAGGCATCTATTCTGGGATCTTGAGTAATGGACAGATAAGCGGCATCACGCTGAATAGCGTCTTCGATCGCTTCTGCAGATTTTAAACGATTGTAGGTAATCCCTTTAGAATCTTGAGCGATGGAAAGATAAGCTACATCACGCTGTGTAGCATCTTGGATCAGCTTTACAGCCTTTATACGCTTCTTAATAGGTTGTTTAGGATCCTGAGCAATCGAAAGAAAATCCAATTCCATCATACCCCCAGGAGCTTCAGCTAAATGGCCTTGTATGTCTGGATGGGCTTCTTCTTGGCTTATCAGCTGATCAGCTTGTTCTGCAGCTTCCCTGATGCTTGGATCCGCCCTAGAACTGGTATTCTGCAAATCTCTTCCACCTGTATGAGATATATTGGTGTGTGTATTCATATGATTTTATGGTTTATTTTTTTATGGATATTAGACCTTTTGAATAAAGACTATTCTTTAGACTTTTGTAGCCGTGCGTACTTCATTTAATAAATACAGTTTCAATTTACAATAAAAAAATAAAAAAGATATGAACTATTGGATAAACATTGAGGTTTACAGTGAAATAGCCCCTGCTAGTATGGATTATTTGAGCTTTCGGTATAGCTCAGCAAGAGCTGAATTTTGAGGGACTTTTTTGTTTTTTAATATGGCTTTTTCTGGCCTAACATGTGCTGTAATTTTTGAGTAGCTAGCCTAGCTTTCACTCTCAAGAAATCTGTAGGGTGGTCGATTGTTATCGATAGAATAGCCCTTTTACTGTTATCTTCTCTTTCTTCTAACTACCCGTGGATACACCAAACCCCAAACTCCTAGACCTTTTAAAATCTGCCCAGGTTCACCTGTCTAAAGACGACTGGGAGAGCCTAGCGGAAAAGCATCCCCCGGGCTCTTTATCCATGCTAGAGGCCCTGGTGGCGGCAGGGCAGCTCAGCGTAGAAAAGGCTTCTTTGTTATGGAGTGAAGCCATAGGCGTTACCTATGTGGACCCCTTTAGCAGCATTATACAAGCTGAGGTCATTACCAAGATCCCGGAGGAAATCGCCCGCAAGGCCTACGTCCTGGGCCTCTATGAGATCGCAGGCGTCATGACAGTCGTCATGGCAAATCCCCTGGATAGCGCCATGGTGCAACGCTTAGAGTCGCTTACGAGCACCAAAATCAGCCCTGTTTTTGCTCTTCCACGGGTCATTGTATCGGCTATTGATATTCATTATTCAAGTGAACAAAGTATAGCAGAGTCTATCAGCATCCTGGAAAATAGCCAGAAGGACATCCTAGACCAAGTCACCTCTACGGACCTTGCGCTGCTGAGCGAATCCACCCAGCTGATCAAAATCTTTGAGGCCCTCCTCTTTTTAGGCATCAAAGAACGCGCGTCTGATATTCATATCGAGCCTCAGGAAGACCTCACACGCCTTCGCTTTAGAGTAGACGGTCAGCTACGGGATTTTTTGCACTTTTCTAGCCGTATTCACCCCGCAATTGTCGCGCGGTGCAAGATCCTGTGCAACCTCAATATCGCCGAAACCCGTATCCCTCAAGATGGGCGCTTTGGCATGCCTGTGGGGTCGAATGTAATAAACTTTCGGGTGTCTTTCATTCCCACTCCTGGGGGGGAAAAGATCGTCTTGCGTATTTTAGTGCCTACGAATAAGAAAGACTTCCTGACGCTCGACCAAATGCTGATTTCTCAAAGCATGCTAAAGCCATTCAAAAGGCTCTTGCAAAGCCCGAATGGGATTATATTTGTTACCGGTCCCACAGGCTCAGGTAAAACAACTACACTCTTTGCTTCCTTGCACGAAGTGAACACCCCAGACGTTAACATCTCTACCATCGAAGACCCCATAGAAATACGGATCCCAAGCCTGAACCAAGCCCAGGTGAACGCGGGGATAAGCCTAAACTTCCCCACCCTCTTGCGCGCTTTTTTAAGGCAAGACCCCGATATTATTTTAGTTGGGGAAATCCGGGACTTAGAGACTGGTAAAATCGCCACTGAAGCCGCTCTTACCGGCCACCTCGTCTTATCCTCCTTACATACGAATAATGCCTTACAAGCAGTTATTCGTTTGGTAGAAATCGGTATCGCTCCCTACATGGTCGCACCCTCTATCTTGGGGGTCTTGGGCCAACGGCTGGCTGCGCGCATTTGCGATCGTTGCAAAGAGGCCTATACCCCTAGCCAAGAGCAGCTAGAAAAGTATTTTTTTGATATTCCGCATGACAGGGACATCTCCTTCTTCCGTGGCCGTGGCTGCCCCAACTGCCGCAATTCTGGCTACCGCGGTCGTATTGGCTTTCACGAGCTTGTCATCGTAACAGAGCACATGCGCACCCTCATTGCTCAAAACGCGCCCATACAGCATATCACCGAGGAGGCAGAGCGCGTAGGTTATCGCCCCTTGCGTTACGACGGCCTAAAAAAGGTCCTCCTGGGCCTTACCACCGTGGAGGAAATCGACGCCAACGCCTCCTTTAGCTTTTCTACCTAGACCTCTAGCCTCCCCCTACCACCTAGGATTGCAAGCCGCCCCATATCTAAATCCCAAACTTGTATTGCATACGTTCGAGCTAGCCTCTCCCAGTGTAGGCGTAGCAGGGGGTATAGGAGCTTGTGTAGGTCTAGATTCCGGCTTTTCTCTCAAAACATCCTCTACATCCACAGGCTGGGCTATCGCGCCGTTAAAAAGATTGGAGAGCAATCCTAAGATAAAATGGGTAGGTTTGGTCATAAGTTTTACCATCTTAGTCTCCCCAAGTCTATAGTCTAGCTTTTTTCTTCCAAGTCTTGACTGCCTAGTTCAAGAAACTTTTTTAAAAAATAATCTTGATATTTGTGCAAAGAAATGCAAGTTTCTAGGCTTGTATTTTAAGAAAGCCTGGATGGCGGAACTGGCAGACGCGCTAGACTTAGGATCTAGTATCTTCGGGTGTGTGGGTTCGACTCCCTCTCCAGGCACTTTTTTGTATGCAGTCTACCTTTAGCCCCCTTAGGGCAGACGCTGCACTATCCCCTTTTAAAGCGCACTTACAATCCTCTAGTTTTTTTCGTAGCCTTGCTCTGTCTTTAAAAAATAGCTGATCGCCTGGGGCGACACGCCGAGCAGCTGCGCAGCCCTATTTTGCTTCCCTTGGGCCTCTTGCAAGGCTTTATGAATGAGTTCAGAGCGCACCTTGGCCAAATAGGTCTCTAAGGAAAACCCTTCTCTCAGTTCAGGCAAGATCCACGCCTTTTCCTCTACTTTCTCTTTGAAAGGAAAAATATCTTCTACTTGTAAGACAGCCTCTTGGCTGATTAAAATAGCACGCTGTAAGGTATTTTGAAGCTCTCGAATATTGCCAGGCCATGGATAGTCTAGCATAGCATGTAAGGCTTCCTCGGATACAAACTTGGGCTGCCTTAGGCTTTTATTAATTTTGGCAAGTAAGCTATTCACCAGGCGTGGAATGTCAGACTTTCTGTCCCGTAAAGGAGGAAGCGTCACGACTCCAATATGGAGGCGGTAGTAGAGGTCTTCCCTGAAGCGATGTGCCCTCACTTCCTGGAGGAGGTTTTTATGCGTCGCCGCAATAATTCTCACATCTACCGAAACAGGCTCTGACTGGCCTACAGGCTCTACAAAGCCAGACTCTAAGGCCCGGAGCAAAGAAGCCTGTATCTTGGGAGACAGCTCTCCAATCTCATCTAAAAACAAAGTTCCTTTATTAGCCGTTCTAAATTTGCCGAGCTCATTATCTATTGCTCCTGTAAAAGCTCCCTTTTTATGCCCAAAGAGGATACTCTCGCTGAGATGCTCAGGTATAGCTGCGCAATTTAAGCAGACATAGGGCCTATCCTGCCGTTGGCTCATTTTATGAATCAATTTTGCTAAGAGATCTTTTCCCGTTCCCGTCTCCCCATTTAAGAGTATAGGTACATCATGTGCTGCTAAGGCTATTGCTGCCCTTACAGCTTCTTTAAAAGCGTGGTCTTCTCCAATAAGGCCTACTTTAGCTACCACTTCATCATTCAAGGTACTTGGGGTGCTATCCTTGCATTCCAAAATAGGCTGGGTGGCTTCTTCCCATATGTCCTCTTCTGCGTCTTCCCATAGAAACTCACTCTCAAAGTAATACTCATTGGGTAGGAAAATCTTCGCTTCTATAGATTTATTGCCTAAGATCTCAATCCAAAAAGAGTTGACTGCCGGGTTACCAGGGTTGAGGCCTAAAAAAAGCCGTGTAGGCTCTTGGATGCAGTAGCTACTCCAAAATACTTTAAGCTTATGGAGCAAACTTTGTTTGTCTTGCGATCCCATGATCTGGCAGATCACTTCACAGTCCACAAACACTTCCCGGATCTGCTTCGCTAAGGCCTCGCTCCTTTCTTTCAAGGCCTCTGGCGCCCATAATACTAAAGCATTCCACTTTGACTTATAAAACATATTCAGCACCGGCCCCAGCTTCTCTTCGTCTTTAGATAGAATATAGGGATCTTCGCTCGTTACAGTGGTTAGGAGAATCTTGCGCATACCTAAAAATCAACTTTTTTTGTGGCTTTATCAATCTTATTTTACTTTTTTTTCAATTTATCTTCATTTCAATCTGTCTTATCGTTTCTAGTATTTTTCCAAATGCTTTATTGTAAAGACCTTAGAAGAAACCATTATTAAAAAACAAAAAACTTAAAACTCTGGCATGACACCTGCTAAATTTTTGGAGACTTTCAAAAAACTATCCTAAGACAAGTTTTATTGAAACTCAATTTACCTGTTATAGCTTATAAAAACCATTATTTATGAAATCTAAAATTTTAATTTTTGATGCAGATGCCATCTTACCTGAATCCCTCCCATCCTACATACACCATGCCAATAGAACTCTACGCCAAACTATACAAACGCAACACTATCGAGAGGCTCGTACAAAGGCGAAGCTCGAAAGGCCCGATTTCATCTTCTTCGTCAGCAAGAGTCAAAACCATCTTAGCGCATTCGAGGCCTTTAAGGCCGAGCTGTCGGGGCATTACCTGACTCAAGATATCCCACTTATATACTGGTCCCCCTCGGGAAAGTGCCAGGGACAGGGAATTTCACTTCATGAAGCTCAGACTCCTAGCATACAAAAAGGGAATCAAAGTTCACTTTCCACGAGGAATCAAGATCCTACGTCGTTAGACGACCTTCCAGAAGACGGTCTTAGCTTGCTCAAGCTCATCTGTCAAGAACTCGAAGACAAGCTAAACCCATGCGATGGATCTTAAAAGCTCTCACCCTTTGCAATAGACTTCTTTCGAAACCGTGTATTTTGTTTTCTGGGCAGGAAAAAAATCAACCATACCCCCCCCCAATTGCTACACTCACTCTCTCTTTTTATTCCTTAAGATTAACTACAAGCGCTAAACTCCACAGATGCAGAAACCTTTTATCTCCTCCTGAAGGCCAAGCCTCCCTATTTGGGTCTTAATGGGTGTTAAGACCTTTTTGATAAGTGAAGTGATCCACAGTCCTACGGTTCGTTCATACCCAGACTTATACTCACAACAACAACAAGAGAGCAAAAGAAAAAGCTTCGTTCGAAACAAAGAAACCCCTTGGGTTTTTTCAGGGTCAACCTTTAGGCTATCTTTGGATAAAGCGAAGCTCGCTCTCTTCGAATCTCATCCTTAAAAATTACTCTATTTATGAAACCACTTGCGGACCTACATATTATCTTGCTTGGCCTGCGGGCGTCTCCCTACACTCCTAACTATGCTGTCTTCACTACGCTAAATTTCCTAAGAGGTCTATTATAGAAGCAGCTGCAGCCTTCAAAAAAAGATATTCCACTCTTGCTATTTCCTAGAATACTCTTAATACTCATTTTAGTCTTAGAAAAAAATTCTTAATTATGATTTTTTTTATATGGTGTTCCATGATTATGTCTTAGACTGCCTAAAACGCTATCCACAGCTTTTCTCCTGCAAAACGGATATCCAACAGGCGATTAACATTATCTTTCAAACCTTTGATACAGGCCACAAGCTCCTGATCTGCGGCAATGGGGGTAGCGCATCGGATGCTGATCATATTGCAGGAGAGCTTTGCAAAAGCTTCATGCTAAAGCGTCCCCTCCCGATCGAGTGGTATACAAAACTCAGTCCCGATTTGTATAAAAACTTACAAGCTGGCCTCCCCGCTATTTCACTGGCCCATCTCACTGCTCTCAATACCGCCTATGCTAATGACTGCTCGCCCTTACATATCTTTGCGCAAGCCGCCTTTACCTTGGGCCAAGAAGGAGATACGCTATTATGCATCTCTACATCGGGCAGCTCCAAAAATATTCTCCTAGCTGCCGAAGCTGCCAAGGCTAAAGGAATGCGTACGATAGGCCTTACCGGTAACAATAGCCCCTTGCTTTCTCAGCTTACCGATTGTTGTATCTCCGTTCCGGAAACGCTGGTGTATAAAGTTCAGGAGCTCCATCTTCCTGTCTATCATACGATCTGCCGTTCCGTAGAAGACCTATTTTATGACGAACCCTTTGATCTTGATTTACCATAGACCATCATGCCACACTTAACCAAAAAACCAACGATTTATTTGCCATTCTTAGGCCCACAAGTTTTAAAAATTGCCCAAATGGTAGCAGATATAGGCGGCCAAGCCTATTTAGTGGGGGGCTGTGTCCGAGATATGCTCTTGGGCCTAACGCCAAAGGATATTGATATAGAAGTGTTTCACATAACACATAATGAGCTAGAAGCTATATTAAAAAAAGAGTTTAAAGTGAATTTCATCGGTAAGTCCTTTGGGGTGTTCAAGCTAAAGGAATACCCCATCGACATCTCTACCCCTAGGTTGGAGACGATTATAGGCTACACACACAAGTCTTTTTGCGTCAGTACAGACCCCCACCTCTCAATCACAAAAGCCGCTGAACGAAGAGATTTCACTATTAATGCTATTTTTCTAGATCCTATTACTGGCACAATACATGATCCATTTAATGGGAGAGAAGATTTGCAAAATAAGGTGCTACGCCATGTGAGTCATAAGTTTACCGAAGATCCCCTCCGTGTCCTAAGAGGGATGCAGTTTGCGAGCCGCTTTGAGCTCACACCTCACCCTACGACTACAGCGCTCTGTAGCACCCTAGTCCCCTATTATCTCCCCCATGAAAGAGTTTTTGATGAGTGGCAGAAGTTGCTCCTCAAAGGGACAAAACCTTCTTTAGGCCTAGAATTTCTAAGGAAAAGCGGTTGGCTCCGCCACTATCCAGAACTCCAACACCTCATCAACTGCCCACAAGACCCAACCTGGCATCCTGAAGGAGACGTGTGGACGCACACCTTGCATGCTATGGACAACTTTGCAAGAAAGCGCATCGATAACCCTGAAGAAGATCTGCTCATCGGCTTAGCAGTCCTCTGTCATGATTTTGGCAAGCCTCTCACAACACACAAGGATGCCCAAGGGCGTATCCGCTCTCCTGGGCACGATGTCGCAGGGGAAGAGCCCACCCGGAGTTTTCTCAGCTATCTCACTCGCAATCGATTACTGATCGAAAAAGTCGTTCGACTTGTAGTATTGCACATGCGTCCTGGTGAGCTGTTTAAAAGCAAAGCTAGTGATGGCGCTATACGCAGATTAGCTAACGCTGTCGGAAGAATGGATAGACTCCTTCGCGTCGTTGAAGCAGATGATGAAGCTCGCCCCCCCCTCCCCCCCAATAAAGAAATCATAGAATGGTTGCTGGATCGTTGTGAAATGCTTTTAATCAAAGACCAATCTCCCGTCCCTATCATTTT
>CAZEFS010000037.1:0-9789 GCA_964511545.1 uncultured Opitutales bacterium | reverse complement strand
GAGGGGGTAGCGGCGGAAGCATCTGCTCTAGCAGGGCACCTAGGCTTAGATAATTTGATCCTCCTCTACGATGCAAATGCAGTGACTCTAGACGCCATGGCCAGCAAAAGCCAAAGTGAAGACACGGCCAAGCGCTATGATGCCTATGGCTTTGATGTCATGAGCATTGATGGGCATGATATGGCCCTCATCCACAGTACCCTAGAGGGGGCTAAGGCCAACAAGAACGGAAAGCCCAAGCTCATCATCCTTAAAACTATCATTGGAAAGGGTATCCAAGAAATAGCAGGCTCTTACAAGGCCCATGGAGAGGCAGGAGTAAAATATGTGCCCGAGGCAAGAAAACAACTGGGATTGCCCGAAGAGGGCTTCTTTGTATCTGACCAAACGAAGGCCTACTTTGCCTCCCAAAAAGAGCAGAAAAAACAAGCCTATGCCCAGTGGGTGAACCAGTTTCAGCAATGGGAAGTAGCCAACCCGGGCTTGGCACGGGAAATCAAAGACGGCCACACCTATAGCCAAAAACCTGAGCGCTCTTATCCCCAGTTTTCCTCAAGACAAAGCCCTAGCTACGAGAGATGCTGGAGGCGTAGCCCTCAATGCCTTAGCCCAACAACTGCCCCTCTTAGTCAGCGGTAGTGCAGACCTGCATGGCTCTACGAAAAACTATATTCAAGGTGGAGAAGACTTCTCAAAAGAAAACCATGCGGGACGAAACCTGTACTTTGGCATCCGAGAGCATGCGATGGGAGCCATCCTGAATGGCTTTGCTTATTATGGACTCTTTCGAGCATCGGGCGCTACATTTCTTACCTTTTCAGACTATATGAGGCCAGCTGTGCGCCTAGCAGCCCTCTCGAAGCTACCTGTATGTTACATCTGGACGCATGACTCTGTAGGCGTAGGTGAAGATGGCCCTACCCACCAACCGGTAGAAACCGTTAGCAGCCTGCGATTGATCCCCAATTTAGACGTTATTCGCCCCAGTGATGCTGAGGAAACAGCTGGAGCCTTTATAGCCGCCTTAGAGCGCGTAGATGGACCTACAGCGCTGATTCTTAGCCGCCAGGCCCTTCCCCCTCAAGACACTATTCCTCTAACGGTACGCCGTGAAGGCGTCCTGAAAGGCGCCTATATTGCTAAGCAAGAAGAAGGCCCGCTAGAAACGCTTATCATCGCAACAGGAAGCGAGCTGCAACATGCTTTAGTAGCAGCAAAGCGCCTGGGAAAGGGCACGAGAGTTGTCTCCATGACCTGCTGCGAACGCTTTGATAGGCAAGAAGCCAGCTACAAAGAACAGATACTCCCTAAGGCTTGTAAAAAACGTATTTCCATAGAAGCCGGTGTAGGAGCCTATTGGCATAAGTACGTAGGGCTAGAAGGAAAAATCATCAGCATAGACCAGTTTGGCCTCAGCGGGCCAGGAGACCTTGTGATGAAGGCCTTGGGTATACACGCAGAGGCTATTTAGGCTACCTAAACCGCATTCGCAGACTTTTCAATCCGAGGGAAGAGGATTGTCTTCTCCCCTACCCTTTTGCCTTCTAGCATGCTAGACCAAGTCAGCATCCCTTCAAACTGCGTAGCAGGCAGTATCCCCAAGAGCGTCTGGATCGTAGCTGCCACCTGAGGCATAACAGGACCCAGTAAGACAGCACAAAGACGTAACCCTTCTGCCATAGATGCTAAAGTACTGTGCAAAGACTCCGTGGCCACAGGATCCTCAGATTTTGCGAGCTTCCACGGTGCTTTTTGCTCTGCATAACGATTCAGCTCTTTTAAAAAGCCAAAAACTGCTTCTAAGGCGCCCGAAAAATCAAAACCTTGGTAGGCCTCGAAAACTTTTGGCACTAAGGCTTCCCAAGTGTGACGTAGCTGCGTATCTATTGCTTCTAGCTGAGTAGCAGGAGGCACTAGCCCTTCTGTATAAGAGTGTAGCATATGCAAGAGGCGACTCAGGAGGTTCCCCAGGTCATTCGCCAGCTCTGAGTGGTAACGGGCCAGCAATAAGTCGTAAGAAAAATTGCTGTCTTGGCCCACGTGCATCTCCCGCATGAGAAAATACCGAAAAGCATCAGAAGGAAAAGCGTCGATAAGCCTCAAAGGATCAACCACGTTGCCCTTGCTTTTGGACATCTTATCCCCGCTTGCTAGCCACCAGCCATGGACCAAGATACATTTGGGCAAGGGAAGGTCTAACATTTTTAAAAGAATTGTCCAATATACAGCGTGAGCAGGTATTAAAATATCCTTGCCGATGACCTGAACGTCCGCTGGCCAAAGCTTTAAAAACTCTGCTTTTCCATAGCCAATAGCGGAAATATAGTTGATCAGCGCATCTACCCACACATAGCTGACAAAGTCTTCATCAAAGGGTAAAGGAATGCCCCACGCAAGGCGGCTCTTGGGCCGAGAAATGCAGAGGTCTTTAATGGGCTCTTTTAGAAACTCAAGCACTTGCTTAGCCCGAAAGTGAGGGAAGATGCAGTCTGGATGGGCCTGGATGTAATCTAGCAGCCAATCTTGATAGAGACTGATTTTAAGAAAATAGTTTACCTCACACACTTCAACGACTTCGCCAAAAATCTCTGGCCACTGGCCGTCTACCCTATCCTTTTCCTGTAAAAACTGCTCCGCCCGTGGGCTATAAAAACCCTGATACTCCGCCTTGTAGATCAGCCCTGCGTCAAAAAGCTTTTGACTGACAGCTCGGACGACCGCTTTATGCCGCTCCTGCGTTGTTCTTATAAAATCATCATGGCTGATGCTCAGGCGCCGGCAGAGATCTTGAAAAGCTTGAGCCATGCTATCACATAAAGCTTGCGGCTCTAGACCCTGACTTGCAGCCGTTTGTTGGACTTTTTGGCCGTGTTCATCCAGGCCCGTTAAAAAGTAAACGGCCTTACCCATCATACGACTAGAGCGAGCAATGACATCCGCAAGGACCTTTTCGTAGGCATGCCCCAGGTGAGGCAAACCATTAGCATAGTCTATCGCGGTAGTGATATAAATAGGCTTTGACATAAAAACTGAGCTATAGCCTAAGCCAGGTTTGAGGCAAGCTTCGTTTTCTGAATAAACTGAACAAGCTGTCGAAAAGCCTTGGCCCTGTGACTGAGCGTTTCTAAGACATAAGCAGGCAAAAAAGCCAAAGCTGTACTCTCCCCCTCCGGAATAAAAATAGGCATGTAGCCAATTTTCCCATCGCCTTCTGGGGGATAAGTCAGCGCTATATGCCCCTCATAAAAGTCTTTAAACACATATTCTTTTTTAGAGGCTATATCCAAAAGATAAAGACAGGAGATAAAACGAGCCTGTCTGGCTTCTTGCGGCACATGGGCCATCTTTTCAAGCAAAAGGAGGTTGTTTTCCTTCGCATTGGCCATAGGACCAGCAAAACGAGCAGAATATACCCCAGGAGCTCCTCCCAAGGCCTCTACCTCTAGCCCACTATCATCACTGAGCACCCAAGTATTTTCTGGGCACTGCTTTGCAAGGGCATGGGCCTTTAGGCGAGCATTTCCCTCATAGCCAGGCTCAGTCTCCTCTACCTCAGGCATGCCTCCTACCCTTGCTGCGCTCCTTAAGTGTACCTCTTTTAACTGGGCTTTTTCAAAAAATTGCCCGAGCTGAGCTAACTTGTAAGTACTATTTGTGGCTAAATAAATATCCATAAGCAAAGTTTTAAATGAAGGCAAATGCAATGCAATCTATAAAACTGAACAAAAAAATACTTATTTTAAAATCTCAGTTTTTTCAAAACATAGGTTTTGAAGGGCAAAACGATAAAGAAAAGAAGCCTCATCCAGATATAAAAATGCGCTAAGCCGTGCACGAGACCTGAAAAATAAAATCCTACGATACAAAGGCTTAAAGACTGCCAAGAGTTGATGACTATCTTCTTTTTAAATTTTCTGCTTGCTATTTCATTTTAGATGAAACATCTTTTGGGGAGTTAGGAGAAGACAGTGGCTGTAGATGCTTGCGAGAACACCCTTCAAACAATCACCTAAAGTCCGAAGGTCGGACCAGCCTGTATTTCTGCCTTTTCAAATCTGTTAGAATATAAAAATGGATACAAGATTGTACGTTGGTAACCTCTCTTTTGATGCAACTGAAGAGGATTTAAAAGAACTCTTTGAGCAAGCAGGTTCTGTCGTGGAAGTGGTTGTTATGAGAGATAAATTTAGCGGCCGTTCACGCGGTTTTGCTTTTGTTAGCATGGCCTCTCAAGAAGATGCAAACAAGGCTATTAGCCAGCTTAATGATTATGAGTTTGCTGGCCGTAAGCTACAAATTAACGAAGCTAGACCTAAAGAAGACCGGCCCGAGCGCTCCTTCAGGGATGGCCCAAGAAGCAGCGGCCCACGCAGTGGTGGTGGGTTTAGCGGCGGCAGCGGCGGTGGCGGCGGCTTCTTCAAAAAACGTCGTCCCTTTAGTGGCGGCGGCGGTGGTGGTGGATACAGTGGCGGCAGAAGCGGTGGTGGCTTCCGTGGCGGCCGTTCTTATAACCAGGATTAATGTTATTTTCTTGGTTAGCTAACTGAAATCTAGCTAATCCAAGCTATTTAAAATCCTCAGGCTCCCCCTTTTCTTTCTATTTACGAGAATGAAAGGGGGGGTTTTGTTGTTACCAAAAAAAGACATTTTTTAAGGTATGCCAACAAAGCGATTAAACCGAATCAAAAGATACTGAGTTCTTTCTTTTGATTTTACAACCAAAAAAAAACTAATAATGGATACAAGCTTCCCGTCTAAAAAAATCAATATTTTACGTATATGTATATATACTACTATTACCTTAATGGTACTTGATTTACCTAGGCTTTTATATCAATCATGCCTACATTTTGGGCTCAATCAGTATAAATATATTCCTCATTTTATATTTTTCTTATCATTATTAATTTTAACCATATCAACTATAGTTCTTGCCCTTAAACAAAAAAAAATAATATATAATAAAAATCTTATATTCATATCCTTTTTCTTGCTCAGCTTGATTGCTATTCTTTACAACAAAGAACTATTCCTTGCTAAAAAATACGGTTCTGCGTTAAGTGGTAATAAGTTATTCCTTATTCATCCTTCGCTAGTCAGCAAAATCGTATTATTTATTTTTTACTTATTAATTCTAAAGCAAGCTTTAATATTAATACCCTTAGAAACCCTAGAAAAAATTATTTATGCTACTTTTTGCTTACTAGCAATTGGTGTATCTATAATATGCGTCTTTTTTGATGGATTTTCATTTAATTATGCTTTTATAAACAAGAATTGGTTCGGCTTTTTATCGGTTATCTTAACATATACCGGTCTTATACGATCTCAATACAAGTGGTACCTTAAACACATAATTTTATGGTGTCTAGTTTTCTTTCTTGCAGTATCTGGGGCTCGGCATTCGCTGATTCTAAGTATAACTTGCCTCCCTCTCTTAGTATTGAAAAAGCGGTGGATCTTTTATGGACTAGTTTTATTATTTTTATTAAATATCAATAAGATCAGCCATATTTCCAAAAGCAGCAAGCTAAATCAAGACATTATTTATTTAAAACAACAGGGACCATCTTATTTTATCAAACAGTACAAAGAAGTTTATTTATATCGAACAAATGTTTTTAATAAAAAAGCAGCAATCACTACACATAATTTTTTTGTTGAAATCTATAGGGCCAAAAATGTAGTTATTTATTGCCTAATATTATCTTGCTTTGCCCTTATGGCTAGATGGAACAAGGCATCCATAGGGCTATGTTTAATATGGTTATGCTATTTCCCTACAATTACTACTCCTCTCTACTTTTTTGTGGCTTTTTGTGCTGTATTATTGAAAGTTGAACAATTGCAAAATAGATCCTTAGAAAAATCTCAATAACACTTGAAATTTAAACTATAGTATTGTATGTCTGTTAGGATAATATATATCATACTACCTAACAAAATAAAGTCATCAAAAATGAGGTAATAAATGCGATCGAAGAGCGATCTGAAAAAAATTTTAGGGGGATAGCCGTGGACCTTAATGAGAAACGGTATAGGAAAGCGTGAAGAAAGATAGGGTGCGTGATGGAGGACAAAAAAGAAGCATACGATAAGAATGTGGATAGGCCGATTGCAAAAGCAGGTCTTTTGATCCCTGGCTTCGGGCTTCAGGCTTCGCTTTAAAAGCTACGCCTGACAACGTCGCTCTTCCCCCTACGCTCCTTGAGCTTTAGGCTTCGCTCTGTGAGTTAGCCCTAACACGTCGGGCGACAGGCCAACCAAGGCAAATAAATACAATTTTCCTGTCCAGGAAACAAAATACGTAGTTTTGCAAACGATCTAACGTAATCATTCCCCTCATCATTCTCATTAAGCAATTTGCTCTTGACTTATTTAATGAAATATACTCGAATACCCATGGGGTAAGTTTTGATGTTTTCATACAAGCTTGTTGCCAGCTTTCCCGCTGTTTATCAAGCTTACACCTTGCTTTTTTTTTCTTGCTTATATCACATATTTTTTAAAATCTTACTATATAAGTTTGGGATAAACAGTTTTATTTCACTCTTCAATCAATTATGCATATCTCAAAAAGTAATATTAACAAAATAATAAAATTTTTTTATTTTTCTGCTTCCTAGTACTATTGTAATACAATTAATATCTCTACTAAGCCCAAAAACCATGTCTGTAATTTTATATATCCTCGTATTTTTATTTTTCCTAGTATTCTTTATTTTTAGCTACAAAACAATATCTATTCGCCTATTTCGGTGGGCTTTAGTTTTTCATTTTATAATTCTCTTATCTTCAGCTATCTATCATACTAAAAGATACGATAATATATATTATCCTCCTGGTGGGGACTTAAAAATTTTTACTTTAGCAAAAGATTGTTATTATCCTAATCCTCCTTTAGCTACACATAGTTGTCATCCGAACCCTCCTTCTGATACCAAAGTTCTTTTTCAAAGACTTACCAAGCAATTAAAAAACATGTTTTTTTATGCTCCACACCTAGGTCAAACTAAGCAGTATTTAATAAACGCTCTAATATCAAAGTCATTTGGTCCTTATTTTTATAATGGATACTTCTTTGCTTGTTGTCTGCATGGTACTATACACCTAGGGGCTTTACTTATACTTTTTAAACTTTTAGAGTCATATCAATTGAGTCCTATTTGGAGATTTTCAACTGTTATTTTCCTGTCTTATAGTCCTTATGTGATTGGCCTCCATGGTATACCTCTGTGTGAAGCACCCTGTTGGTTTGCTACAGCGATGTTCAGTTTTTGTTTCTTTAAAAACTATTCTTTTCATAAAACCTTCTTAAGTGCTTTACTCGTAGGTGCATCTCATAAGGCTATGGCAATTTTTCCCTTACTCTTCTATGGCTCAGTTTTAAAAAATTTATCACTTAAAAGAGTTTTAATTTTTCTTTGTTTAGCATTTTTAATTGGTAAAACCGTTTTATCGTCCTGGTATTACAAATATCACATTAATTCAATAATTTCAAACAGACACAATGGAAATTCTACAATAATACAGAGTGTCAACCAAGATAATACCTTAACTTGTGCGTTATTCATTAATAGAGTAGTTGAAGGATTATTTGCCCCCATTGTGACACGTCATGGCTTTTTTAAAGTCAATTATTCTACAATTTATGCTGTTATTATTGCTTCTTGTGATGTAGCCATGTTCATCTTTCTGCTTTCTTGCATGGGCTACAGCTTGGTTTCGAAATTTAAATCTTTTGAGCCTGATGAGAAGAAGAAGGTTATATATTTCTTAAGTATCATTATTATCTTACTGAGCATTATCGGTGTTGCAGGAGTTAATTACTTAACACAAATACGACATCGTAGCAAAGTATTGATTCTTTTATTAGCATTATTAGGTTTTTTAAATCAGAAAAAACCAGCCATAGAGTCTAAGAAGTAATTAAGGTAGAACATAAAAACATGAAAGATTAATAGGTCTATTACACTACCTGACAAAAAATAAAAGGTGAGTTAAAAGCTTGATAAACAGCGGGAAAGCTGGCATCAAGCTTGTATAAAAAACCTAAAGCACCCCATGGTTATGCGAATATATTTCATTAAACTCAAGAGCAAAGTGCTTAATGAGCCACAGTGCCTGACAAAAAATATTTAAGGCCTATAGGAACTGGAACAGAAGAAGATGAAGTGATAAAAAGTAAGGGAATGAAGGCGGCCAAAAAGAGATCTGAAGAAATTTTTAGGGGAGATAGCCGTGGGCCTTAATCAAAAAAGGCATAGGAAGGTGTGAGGAAAGATATGGACCATAATGGGGGTATATAAGAAGCATACGATGAGGATATGGATTAAATTTCGCAGTTTAGAGGGAGCTGTGATTTCTATAGAATTTACGACCTTTTGGATAATTAAGAGGATACTCAACCCTCTTAGCTCTGCTCTAAGCTCAGTTCTTGATAGCCTGCTCACCCTCCTTACGCTCCTAAGTACACTGGTCTCCCGCCGCTGAGCCTTCGGGAGACACTTCTAGCTCTTACCTCGCTTAAGGGGAGTGACAAATAACCCCGGTCTCCCTCCCAAGGCGTAGGGACGACGCCCAACACGTCATGCTATGGACGGCAGGCAGGCCAAAGCAAATCAACAAATTTCCTACCCAGAAACCAAAATACCTACTTTCGCAAGAGATCTATTTTTTTCACACCCAGCACAACTCTAGTCATCCGAAGTATTTCCAGTGGATTTAGCTGTATTCCTTTCAAAAAACGACTCATAGTTCGCTCGCGTGAGGCCTCTTGGCTGCCGTGTCAGGCGAAGCTCGTCTTGTCGGGCATAGGTTCGCAGAACGACGGCTGAAGAGCGTAGCCTGAAGGTTGACCGTCTTCAACACCATCATGCCCATCATCATTCTCATCAAACCTTTAGCTTAGCACTTTTTTTGTCAGGTAGTATGCTACACGACTAATACCTCCTTGCAAAAACAAATGTTATATACTATCCTTTTGCATCATCACTGCAGTTGTGACATGTGTCATATCGTCCTGCCTATAGCCATGCGAGCAGATATTATCTGTGATGATGACATTCAAGACCTTATCCAAGAGGTAATTATAAATCATCCTTGTACTGAAAATGTGTGTAGAGCCGTGTTGGCTTACTCTTTTTGATTTTTTTGCATTTTTGATTTTAAAATTTCATTTTAACTTAGGCTATTTTTAGCAGCAGTCTGCTTCCCCCTACACCCTATCATACAAGATATATTTGTAAGGATGGGGGCGAAGGTAAACGGCATTGTATGCTTCTAGTTTCCTGTGGGGAAAGACCTTCAGAAGGCCTTGAGTCAACACCCTTTTCCTAAGGATAAAATCACGGCATTATATCTTTATAGCGCAGTAATGCTTTTTACACTACCCAACAAAAAAAAGAGGTAAGCTACGAGTTTTATAAACAACGGGAAAGCTGGCAGCAAGATTTTATAAAAAACAAAAAACCCAGCTAACGCATATGTGCGTGTATTGCATAAAACCAGCTAAAAACCATTGCAGATCACTTTTTGGGCCCCCTTCATTACCTTATTTTTACCACTTCATCCCCTACCTTTTCCTTCCTATACACCCTAAATATTTTTTATCAGGTAGTATGAGGTGGTATGCAAAAAAAACCTTTTTTACTATTGTTTTGCAAGCCATCAAGCCTTAGGCTCTCACAAAAAACCCTTTCTCTTACAGCTACCCCCAGTGTTCTTAGGTTTTCAAAGTTTTTGCGCTTTAGCTTTACAGATCGTGTCAGCCTTCTTGGTCCTGGGGCT
>CAZEFS010000036.1:0-9930 GCA_964511545.1 uncultured Opitutales bacterium | reverse complement strand
GTACCGGGGACTACCTTTAAGATGGAAGACAAAGAGCCATCTGTCCAAATCTTATTCTCTAAAACTCTCAGGCTATAGCCTGGATGTAGTAGGGGTTTAGTCTCTGGGGAGGCCTGAGGCGATGCTAATTTTTGAGTCTCGCGGCTAAGAACGATTGCTCCTGCCCCATCTGCAAAGAGGACACAGGTGCTGCGGTCTTTCCAGTCGACCAAAGAGGACATTTTGTCTGCACCAATGACCAGTGCGTGTTTGTAAGTTCCCGCCTTAAGCATTTGAGTGGCTATCTCTAAGGCGTAAATAAACCCAGAACAGGCCATTTGTACATCAAAAGCAGGCACTGGGCGAAGACCTAAAGCATTTTGTACTAAAGCAGCCACTGCTGGAAACGCACTATCTGGGGTGCTTGTAGCCACTATCACAAGATCTATATTTTCTTTGGGTAGACCAGATGCCTCTAGCGCTTTTTGACCTGCTTTTATGGCTAGAAAAGATGTAGTTTCTCCTGGGCTTGCAATATAACGGGTTTTGATACCAGTTCGGGTGAAAATCCACTCATCTGAAGTATCGACTATCTCCGCCAGGTCATGATTACTGACCTTTTTTGAGGGAAGATAACAGCCACTGCCCTTTAGAACGATTACTTCCTGTATTTGCATGAGCTGTAGGGATGCTAAGCAAGAGGGATAATTCCTTGGCTTAGTGTCAGGTTTGCTTCTTGAATAGAGCTTTGGATATGTTCATTTAGCTTGTGGCTCAGGATGTCTTGAGTCGTACGAATGGCATTCATGATGGAGTAGCGATTACTAGAGCCATGTGCTTTCATGACAGTGCCTTTAAGGCCTAGAAGGGGAGCTCCACCATAAGATTCTGGGGATAGCCTGTCTTTCATTTCATGAAAAGCCCCTTGACTCAACCAGGCCCCAAGCTTACGCCAGGAGGTTTTCATCAGCTCTTCTTTTAAGAAGTTTTTCATATTAGCAAACAAAGACTCCCAGGATTTTAACAAAATATTCCCCACAAAGCCATCACAGACAATTACATCTACCCCTCCATCAAATACACTAAAGCCTTCAATCAGCCCCTCATAGTTCAGTAAGCCCTGCATTTGCTTAAGAAGACCATGGGCTTCATTGACACAGCTAGTTCCCTTGCCTTCTTCGGTTCCTATGGTGAGCAAGCAGACTTTGGGTCGTTCTTTTTTGAGGATGACTTCTGCGTAATGGCTTCCTAAAAAAGCGTTTTGCAAGAGGTGCCTAGGCTCAGCCTCTGGATTTGCCCCGACATCTATGAGAATAAAACAACTTCTTTGGGTGGGTATTACCGATGCAAGGGCTGGCCTATCAATGCCTTCTATGGGGCGTAGCTTAATGGTGCCTCCTGCCATCAGGCTTCCGGTATTGCCACAGCTAAGAAGTGCATGTGCCTCCCCAGCTTTGACTAGCTCTAGAGCTTTCACCATAGAGGCCTCTCTTTTTTTTAAGCTTTGGACGGGCTTTTCATCCATTCCAATGACCTCTGATGCGGGGTGAACCTCTAGGCGATGGTCCCCGGCTAATCCTTTGTCTTTCAAGAAGGGGTGGATCACCTCCTCTTTGCCAACTAAAATGAGCTGGCTCGAGAAGTAAGGCTGCTTGAGTGCTAGAGCTACTCCTTCTAGGAGCTCAACAGGCCCACGATCGCTGCCCATGATATCTAGAGCGATAATGCTAGAGTGTTTCAGCATAGGTGTCCCTCAGTGATTTGAGAGGTTAAGGCTTTAGGATGAAGAGGTGGCTCATCGAGCGTGTGAGCTCTAAATTGTCTTTTTTAGAGACAGATATATCCAATTCTAGGTTTTTGCCTAACCTAAAGGTCTTGGGTAAAGGGTTTAGACGGATACGTCTAGAACCTGGCGACCACGGTACATCCCGGTAACAGGATTGACCCGATGGGGTCTGAATAAAGTACCGTCAGGGTCTTTTGCTAGTTGGATAGCATGTGGGCGGTTTGCGGCTCTGCGTAGACGGCTTCTTTGCTTAGATTGCTTTCTTTTAGGGACACCCATAATAGTAGTGAATTATAGTTAAAAATAATGGAATAGGTTTGTTTTAGTATAAGTTAGGCGCCGCCGTCAAGCCTACTTATGTTCAGAGCAGTATTTTGAGCTTTTAGGTGAGAGCAACTGTTTTTATTGAAGGACTGATTTTGCTTTATTTGAGATATAAAAACCCTAGAAGTAAACAAGCTAAGGCCATACGATAATAGGCGAAAGGTTTGAGTCCTACTCTTGGAAAAAGGCCCACAAACATATAAGATACCCCAAGAGCGCTTATAAAGGCTGCTGTACATGTGACCCCTACCAGGTGCCAGTATCCCAATAATACAGGTGCATACGAGACCATTTTATAAAGGGCTGCCACGCTAATGGTAATAAGCCCGAGTAAGAAACTAAAAATGACAGCGTCAGATGCTTTTAGCCCTAATAGGAGGCCAGCAACGATGGTCATCATTGAACGGCTGGTGCCTGGGCAGAGGGCAAGGCCTTGCATGATGCCTATAAAGACGGCTTCTTTAGCACTCAGGCTATAAAGTGAACGAAAAATCGTTCTTTTTTTATAGTAGGCTTGGATAGCTAACATCAGAATCGCTCCTAAAACCAGGCTGATCATAATAGTTTTTAGGTTTCGAAGGTGGTTTTCAATAAAGCCTTCCAGTGCAAAGCCTAAGGCCCCTGTAGGTATAAATGCGTAGATGAGATGTTTGCCTAAGCTTAGCCCTTGGGTATCTTGCCCTGTGAGGCCTTTAAGGATTTTGAAGACTTGCTTTCGAAAGACTACCAGAGCAGCTAAAATTGCCCCTAATTGTACGATGACAGATAGGCTTGTTAGGACTTGTTGGAGATGCGGATCTGCTAGCTGATCTAGACTGAGGTAATGATTTAACAAAATGAGGTGAGCTGTAGAGGATATGGGTAAAAACTCAGTCGCTCCTTCAGCCAGCCCCATAGCTAAGGCATCTTGCATAGATATACTATCTTTTGCTAGGCAAGGAGAGAGTAAAAGACTGAAGGAAAAAATAATGAAAATTAGGTTTCGCATATAGATTTGAAAAGCTGCTTGAATTTTCAGCATAAAACAAGTTTAAACAAAGCCTATGGTAAAAACGCTACAGTATTTTGGGACCGATGGCATCCGTGGAACAGTAGGCCAACCCCCTATGTGTGAGCAATGGCTAGAAGGCTTAGCGAAGGCTTTGTTTTTATACATTCAAGCTAGATTACAAGAGAAGGATAGTTTGGTAACCATAGCTTGGGATACGAGGGCCTCAGGCCAAGTATTTGCGGAGGTGTTTGAGCGCTATTTTTCTAGTAGAGGCATCCAGGTATTGAAATTGGGGGTGGCCCCGACTCCTGCGCTAGCCCTCATGACAAAACACCTAAAGGCAGACCTAGGCCTTATGATCACAGCATCGCATAACCCAGCTACTGACAATGGCATCAAGCTCTTTGATAGGCAGGGGCATAAGCTAAACGAGGCCCAGTGCTTAGATATAGAAGCCCTATTAGATGCCCCTCAGCCCCAGCATGGGTCTTGTATGCAGGGAGCGACATTCCTTTATAGGGAGTGGCTTTTAGAGTACAAGGCTTGCCTGAAACAAGATTTTTCTAAAGCGTCTAAACGTTTAAAAGTGGTACTGGATAATGCGAATGGGGCCATGTATCAGGTGGCACCTTTGCTCTTAAGGGAACTGGGCTATGATGTGAGGGTATTGGGAGCAGAACCGAATGGCCATAATATTAACTCCCGGTGCGGGAGCGAGGCTCCAGAAGCTCTTCAGGCAGCTGTTTTAAGTCATCAAGCAGATATTGGGATTGCCTTTGATGGAGATGGAGATAGGGTGCGATTTTGTGATGAAAAGGGAGAACTGGTGGAGGGAGAAAAGATCTTAGCTTTGTTAGCTTTGGACCTATTTGAAAAAAACCGACTCACCCCTGCGCTTGTGATTACTACTATACATAGCAATACTGGGCTAGACCGTTTTTTGTCTAAAATAGGCTTAAAAACCCTGAGAACTCCTGTTGGGGACAAGTACATTTTAGAGACAATGCTCGAAACAGGGGCGATTTTAGGCGGAGAGGCATCTGGACACCTTTTGTTTCAAAAAGACCTCTTGGTAGGCGATGGTCTTTATGGAGCTCTGAGCATCCTGTCTATCTTGGGAGAGAGTGAGGAGCCTTTTTCATCCAGGCATGAGCTGATAGAGCTTTTTCCACAGGTACAGGCCCATATTCCTGTAAAAGAGAAGAGGCCACTATCGTCTTTAAAGGCTTTTAGCCAAGCGATCAAGACCGTGGAAGCGGCATTGGTGGGCCATGGGCGCGTCTTGGCCCGCTACTCTGGAACGGAAGCGAAGCTGCGGGTATTGATTGAAGGCCCCAAGACGGCTGATTTAGAGTGCTATTTAGAAGACTTAAAAAAGGCCCTTAAAATAGATCTGGGTGAACTATGTTGACGCAAGAACAACTCCTCCAAAAGGCCTCTATAGCCGCGGCAAAAGGCAACTATCAGGTATTGAAGGTGATGGTAGAAGAGATTCTTTCGAAAGACATCACCTGCATCGCAGCTTGGGAGATCTATATTCAGGCGAAGGGCTCTTCGAAAGGGCCTATTGTTGTGAAAGCTGGGATGTCTTATGGGTATCGGCTGGCTTTACTGATTTTGAGGGGCTTGGGAAAGTTGAGTCTCTTAAGCCCTGGGTTCTTTCTGTGGGTGTTTGGAGTGTTTCCGCATAGTTCTGTGCTGCGGCTGGTATTAGGAGAGTGGGCCCTTAAGCAAGAAGCCTATGCCCTTACCGTTTGGGCTTGGGAAGGATTAGCGCTGGATAGCCCTCATAAGAAGCTGCTAGTCAAGATCTACTCCAGGCTAAAGCTCTATGCTCAGGCAGGAGCCTTGGCGGAGGCTATTCTGAAGGAAGAGCCCTACTGCACGGAAATGATAGACCTCCTGCAGGCCAGCCAATTTTACCAAAGTATGCGCCCTTAGGCTAGTCTGAAAGCCCGATGCCTACTTGGTTTCAACTTTTCAGGAAAACAAACGAAGCTAAGTCTGCCATACAAAGAATGCTAGCTTGCAGCGTTATACCAGCCTTAGGCATAGGATATATGGGCTAAGGAAGGATACACTATCGCATCAGCTTTTTAGCTTAGGCAGCAGCTACGGATACCTTGCGGTGTGCTGCATCCCAGACGACTTTGCCGGAGATCAGCGCAAAGAGGGTATAATCACGGCCAAGGCCGACGTTTTTCCCTGGATGGAAGCGAGTGCCTCGTTGGCGCATGATGATGCCGCCGGCGTTGATGGACTGTCCGCCGTAGACCTTGACGCCTAGGCGCTGGCTGTGGCTGTCTCTACCGTTTTTGGATGTACCTTGTCCTTTCTTATGGGCCATTATGGAGGAAGATTAAACGTTAATAGAGTTGATTTTGATGACGGAAAGCTCTTGGCGGTGGCCTTGCTTGCGGCGGTAGCCCTTACGGCGCTTCTTTTTAAACACGCAGAGCTTGACCCCCCTTTTGTTTTCCAGGATAGATAGGCTGATAGAAGCTCCAGCAATATAGGGAGCACCGACTTTAGTCTCGCTACCGTCGGCGGTGAGGAGGACCTCAGACAGGGAAAGGGTGTCCCCTGCTTGCTTGTCCTGGAAGCGATTCACCGGGAAGATATCACCGGCTTCTACTGTAAATTGCCTGCCTTGAATGTGTACGACTGCTTTCATAAAACTATGGAGGAAAAGTGGTTTTTAACAAAAAGACAAGTGTTTTTTTAGCTTTTGACTGAAAAGTTTACTAAAATTGCCTTAAGCGCTTATCTTAGATGGAGATGGAGGGAAGAAATTTGAAAATAAGGGACGGGTGTTTGGGTAGAGAAAATTGGATGAGGGGGGAGGGTCGGCTTAGGGACGAGTCATTTAAAGTGGAAAAATAAGTGTTTTTGGTTTTAGGGGGGAGGGGGTGAGTAGAATTTTTCTTTCGCTTTCGCTTTTTAAGCTACGGCGTAATTCTGGCTTTAAGCTCTAGTAGGGGGGCCTGTCGGGCGAAGTTCGTAGAACGAAGCCCGAAGGGGGAACTAGCTTTGACCCGAGGGCTGCCATGAATTTGGGAAGAGCGAGAGGTTTCGCTTCCGATGCTCTAGGAGCCTCCTCAACTTTTGATTTTTGATCTGTGAAAGAACGGTTTTAGAGGAGTGGTTTGCCCCCGTCTCCACTACGCCAAGCCTTCAGGCTACGCTCGGTGAGCTTCGTCTGACACGGTCGGGAGACACTCCTAGCTCTAACTTCGCTTCAGGGTGGGGGAGGGTAAGTAGAGAATTTCTTCTTTTTTTGAAGATAGAGGGAGTGAAGTAGACTGCCCTCAATCTCTTTTGATAATAAAAACTCTTTATAGGCTGAGGTTTGTAGACTGGAGCCAGGTAGGTTTATTATCAAGGGGCAGGGGAGAGGGGGGGGGTAGTAGAGGATTTCTTCTTTTTTGAAGAAAGAAGCCCTAATTTATCCTTCCTTTACCTCATTTTGATAATAAAAAATCGTTATAGGCTAGTTTTTGTGAACCTTCGTCAAGATTATCAGGGGGGCCTGCCTCCCGACTGTGTCGGGCGTCTCCCTACGCCGAGCCTTCAGACTTTGCTCTAAGAGCTACGCCTGACAGGTCAGGAGACAGGTAGCTTTTAAAGCGACGTGTCAGGCGAAGCTCTTAGAACGAAGCCTGATTCGCCTTCGCTTTTCAAGCTTCGTCGTAATTTTAGCTCTATCCTTGCGTAGGGAGGCTTGCCTCCCGACGTGTCGGGCGTAGCTCTTAGAACGAAGCCTGAAGCCTGAAGGGGGGGGTAAGACTAATCCTCTTTTCCTCTTCATCTTAAAAAGAGCTTGCAAAAGTTGAGAAAGCTGATTTGAATGTAAAAGAACAAAAATAAATTATGGGTATCAGTATATAAAAGTTGAAGCAAAAAGTCAAGCCTAAAATTCAAGAAAAATCACAGCACCTGACAAAAAATATTTAGAGCGCATAATATAGGCTCTAAATATTTTTTGTCAGGTAGTATGAACCTCCTTCTGAAAGAGGCTTGACAGATAAGATCTCAACCTTTCAGAATACACTCCGCTCTTTAAATCAAGCTATGCATGCAGGTGTACTAGCCTATAGCTTTATCTCAAAGTCATCTTTTATTTTTTATCTCTTCTCTTCCTATGGCATCATATACGGATATTCGGAAAGGTAGCGTCATTATGTATCAAGGAGCTCCTCACTTTGTGATGGAGACAGATCATAGAACACCTGGGCGCCGTGCCGCCTTTATGCAAGTGGGCCTGCGTAACCTCAAGACCGGCAGCTCCTCCATTGTTAAATTTTCTACCGGAGATGCCGTAGAGTTTTGTCATACAGAAACCATAGATGTCGAGTACTCCTACGAAGATGACCAAGGCTACCACTTTACAGACCCTAAGACCTATGATGATATTGTTCTCTCTCCAGCCGTTATAGGAGATAAGAAAAAGTACCTGGCTTTCAACGCCAAGTATACCCTCCTCTCTATCGATGGAACACCCGCTAGCTTGGAGCTTCCTCCTTCCATCGCACTAAAAGTAGCAGAAGCCCCCGATGCTATTAAAGGGGACTCCGTCTCCAATGTCCAAAAGTCTGTCACTATGGAAACAGGCCTGATAGTTAAGGTTCCTCTCTTTATCGCAAAGGGTGAATTATTACGTGTTAGCACGGAGGATGGCTCTTATCTAGGCCGTGCTTAAGGCTCTAGTTTAGGGCTGAGAACAGCTTGTGAATAACTTGTTAAAAAAAAGATCAGGCCTATTTGCTCTTTTTGTAAAAAAGCTAGAAGCCTTTAAAATAGGGTGTTACAGCCTTTTTGATTTGTGAATATCTTTTTCAATAATTGTGGATAAAACCGTTAAATCCGCCTTATGTCTGGGTAGAATAGTTCACAAAAAGTTCTTTTTCTTTAAGTAAGAGCTTTTCGGAATAGGGAAAACTCCTCATGCGTTTAAATAGACTTCTTCTGAAACTAAATCTTTTGCTCCCTGGCTTCAAGCTTCAGGCTTCGCTCGTTGAGCTTCGCCCGACACGTCGCTTTAAAAGCTACGCCTGAGAGGTTGCTCTTCCCACTACGCTATTCAGGCTTCGTTCTTGCGAACTACGCCTGACACGGCAGATGGCAAGCCGGTTCAAGTAAATTAACAAAATTTTCCTGTCCAGAAACCAAAATACCTGTTTTCCCAAGAAGTCTAATGAAAGCTTTAACAATGATATTTACGCTTCTAAGATGCTAAAAGTCGATATTTTAACCCTTTTCCCCAGGATGCTAGATGGTTTTTTGTCTGAGAGCATCTTGGGGAGAGCTATGCGGAATCAGCTTTTAGAAGTAAAAGTTTGGAATATACGCGATTTTGCTAAGGATAAGCATAAAATGACAGATGATAAACCCTTTGGGGGTGGTGCAGGCATGTTACTGAAGCCAGAACCTCTCTGGGAGGCGATAGAGAGCCTAAAAACACCTACCAGCCGGGTGATTTATCTCTGCCCTGATGGAAAGCCTTTCAACTCTCAAATAGCCCAGACTTTAGCCAAGCAAGAGCATCTCATCCTCATTTCTGGCCACTATGAAGGGATAGACCAGCGTGTGAGAGACCACTGCGTAGACCAAGAACTGTCTATAGGCGATTATATATTGACGAATGGTACCTTAGCAGCCGCTATTGTCCTGGATGCTAGTAGCCGTTATATAGCCGGTGTCTTAGGTGAAGAAAAATCCTTGACGCAGGATACTTTTACTGACAACTTACTTTCATTTCCTCAATATACTAGACCAGTAAGCTACCGCGGGCACACCATTCCCGAGGTTTTGCTATCAGGAAACCACTCTGGAATAGCAGCTTGGCGGTCAAAAATGCAACACTTGAAAACACAAAGTAAACGACCAGATCTTTTAAAGTAGACAGTACCATGAATGCAATCATCCAAGAAATTACTCAATCTCAGCTAAAAGAACGTAAGCCTTTTAAAGTAGGGGATGAGGTGAGCGTCCGTCAAAAGATCCGTGAAGGTGAAAAAGAGCGTGAGCAAACCTTTGCTGGTATAGTCATAGCTATCAAGGGCTCAGGCATACACCAAACCTTTACAGTGTGCCAAATGTCTTTTGGTGTCAGGGTTGAGAAAATTTTTAACATACACTCACCAAATATACTTGACATTGAAATCAAAAAGGTAAGTATTGTCAGAAATAAAAAGAAGCTCTATCACGTTCGCAAGAATAAAGACCTTAAAGTCCGTGAGAAGCGCCTCTATAATAAAAAATAATTTTGTTTGTTAGAGGGTCCATAGAATAATAAAAAGAGTCACCTAATAGTGTGGGGTGGCTCTTTTTTTGTCTCAGTTTTTAAGCTCAAGTAAGCCTTTCATCCATAGTAAGTCCTGTACCGTAGAGTTAAATAGCTTTTAAACGTTTTAGAGAGGGATAGCACGTTAGTAGTATTTAGGGTTTTTCTAGGGTTAGGGTTTTTCCTTGCGAGCAAGCTAGAGATTTTATTGAATCTTTCAAATGTTATACCGATTACTCAACCCGTTTTTTTGGGGCCTAAGCTTAGGCTGTATACCTTTAAAAGGCTTCGCTTTAAATAATCTAAAGCAAACGATTTCCTTGCATACTGTAGATACGGTTCTGTCAGTAGCCCTTCTAGAAGAAAAGGACCCTCCATCTTCACAATTTGTGGCGCGGTTGCCCAATGGGGTGGTTGTCAACGATGGAGGAGTTCTTACCCAAGAGGGGTATATTGTCGGAGACACGCAAACTAGCCTACGAGATCAGCACCGTTTACAGAATAAAAACCGTGATCTGAGTTCTGAAAATCCACTTTTTTTCAAAGGTAAGCTAGCGGTGATTGCAT
>CAZEFS010000035.1:9129-9943 GCA_964511545.1 uncultured Opitutales bacterium | reverse complement strand
CAGAGGCTTGTAAAGGACTATAGAGCGGAAGCAGGAAAAGCCTTGGATGTCAGAGCTGTAGTTTGATCACTCCTTAAAAAAGCCTAAAAACTGTATGTGCATTCACATATAAGACTCATTATTTGCTGTCTTGTACAATTTCTCAGCTACTTGTCTCTCGAAGACTCCTATTTCTGGCAGCTTTAACTTAGGGAGCAGCCTAGTTAGGAGCGTAGGGAGACGGGCGGCAGGCCAACCCAGATCATACATAGGTCCGCAAGAGGTCTAGTTTTGCTGGCATTAGCTTCTAGCTCATAGCCTAAAGGGATAAGGCTTGCTTCAAAACGGAATTTGGCCAGGGTAGGCTCTTATTATATGTTTTTCAAAAATGTAGTCATCGAAAGCCTAGCCTATAGCCTGCCAGAGGAGGTCTGCACCTCTCATGCAATTGAAAAGCAGCTATCGCCTCTTTACCAGCGCTTGAAGCTGCCAGAGGGTCGCCTAGAGCTCATGACGGGTATACAAGAAAGACGCCTTTGGCCTAAGGGGACAAAGCCCTCTGAAGCTGCTAGCATGGCTGCGAAGAAAGCCTTGGAGCAAAGTAAAATAAAGCCGGAAGACATTGCTGGGAACTACATCGTGGATTATGCCCATCCGGGCGTCCTGATCACTTCCGAAACAGCCGTGTATCTGAAAAGTGAAGGACTGAAAACGCCGATGGCATCCGGTTTGGCCGCTTTTGCCGGCAAAATGGAGATGGATCGTGTAAAAACACAGGTCGGCGGCGAAGTGCTGACCTGGGAAGACGTGAAAAAATCTTTTTAACGCGGAGACC
>CAZEFS010000035.1:0-9119 GCA_964511545.1 uncultured Opitutales bacterium | reverse complement strand
GGATCTTTCCAATGCGTGTCTTGGTTTTCTGAATGCTATGTTCATACTGGCTAACCTTATTGAAGGAGGGGCTATACGAGCAGGGCTGATTGTGAGCGGCGAAGATGCAAGGCCATTGCTGGAGCATACCGTCTCGCTCCTACTCAACCAAAATCTAGATAGGCAAAGCATTAAGCCTTATTTTGCAAATCTTACTATAGGCTCGGGGGCTGTAGCCGCTGTCTTGGCCCATGCCTCTATTGCAGAGGGCATCCCCCTTCGATCTGGCCTAGGTCGGGCCTATACGGATGCAAACCACCTCTGTGAAGGAAACCAGGCGGCAGCAGGAGGTCTAGATATGCAAACCCAGGCGGAGGCCTTGCTCGAGGCAGGGGTAAGCTTGGCCCAGGATAACTGGCAGGATTTTAAAAGTCTTCTTAATTGGGACAATACCAGCCCAGACATCATTATTTGCCACCAGGTGGGTAAACAACATCAAAAAAGCCTCTATCAGGCATTAGGTTTGCCTACCGAAAAAGATGTTTCAAGCTATCCTTTTTTGGGTAATATGGGTTCTGCAAGTTTGCCTATCACCTTAGCCTTGGCCCTAGAAGAGAAGCGAGCACATGCACAGTCTCGCCTTGCGCTTTTAGGTATAGGCAGTGGGCTTAGTAGCCTCTTTCTTAGCCTAGGTAAGGTATAATCCTATTTTTGCATCATGTCTGGTATTCCTGAATTTCTGAGTGCTTTGTATCCCTTTGAGTCTCACTATCTACGCTTGCCTGTACAGGTTTCGTCTGCTGGCCTAGGCTATAGTATCCATTATATAGATGAAGGAAAGGGGAGACCTTTGCTCATGGTGCATGGAAATCCGAGCTGGTCTTTTCTCTATCGTAATCTGATCTTGGGCTTGAGTAGTCACTATCGCTGCATAGCTGTGGACCATATGGGCTGTGGTTTATCGGATAAGCCGCAAGACTATCCCTATACTTTGGCCCAACATATTCAAAACTTAAAGAGCTTGATAGATCACCTCGGTCTTCAAGAATTTGACCTGGTCGTTCATGACTGGGGGGGAGTGATCGGTCTAAAAATAGCCCAAATATATGCACAGCGGGTAAAAACGATATTGATTCTCAATACCTCTGCTTTCTTAAGCCGGAGACTGCCGTGGCAGATTGCCCTTTGCCGCTTGCCGTATCTAGGGCCTTTCTTGGTGCAGGGCTTGAATGTTTTTGCTAGAGGAGCTACGTACCAGGGAGTGGGTAAACCTCTTACAAAAGGGGTGCGAGCGGGTTTTTGCTATCCCTATTCTAATTGGAAAAATCGTATAGCAATTCGGCGTTTTATAGAGGCTATTCCTCTAGATTCTACTTTAGAAAGCTATTCTATTGTAGAGCAAGTAGATAAGGATTTAGGCCTTTTAAGTCATCTCAATCTACACCTTCTGTGGGGAATGAAGGACTTTTGCTTCACTCCAGACTTTTTGGAAGGATTTCAGCAGCGCTTGCCCAAAGCTAAAGTGCATCCCTTTTCGCAGGCAGGCCACTATGTCTTAGAGGATGCCGAAGCTTTGCAAAAGGCTGTAGCAGTGTTTAAAGAAGCATTAGCTTAGAGCTATTTTGAGGCCTCCTGCTTAAAAAAACTCTCTATACGGCTGAATAAGGCCTCATTGCTAAGAGGGCTTGCTTTCCCTCCCTTATACTCAAACTTATCTGCCAAAATTAAACCATTTTTGTGTATCAAGATCAGCCCTGGAATAGCAGGCGTTTGATAACCTTTGAGATAAGAGATACTATTTTTTTCCTTATAGGAAAAAGCAGGCCAAGGCATTTTGAAAGCTTTCATGTAGTTCAGCATGTCTATTTCTTTTCTATCCAAGGGGAAAAAAATGAGCTCAAAGAGATTTCCATAGTCTTTTTTCATCTTGGTATAAAACTGTAGGAGCTCAGGCGTAAAAGCCTTACAGGGGGGGCACCAAGAGGCCGAGTAATAAACCAGTAAGAAAGACCTCTTCCTTAATGCCTCTATGTTATAGGATGCAAAGTGGGTTTTGTCTAGAATGACGAGCTTGCCTTCGACTTCATTCAAGAGGAATTCTATGGATCCTAGAGCTGGAGGCATTTCAATCTGAGTCACAGGCAGAGGGTTGGCTCTTAGGGATTGAAAACTGAATATAGCCGCTACGAAGCTGCACCATAGGCTAAGCTTAATAAGAGATTGCTTTTCTAGAGAGGAAACATGCATATGCATAACAATATACGAAAAGACTCTAGAAGTCTAGGTTTAATTTGAGGCTTAGCTCGCTCTGAGAAGATCAAGCGCTTTTATTTAAATAATACCTTGCAGGGCTGAGTTTTTTATCTAAACTGCAATTGGTCTATATATGGATTCTAGTAATAATTTTTATAGCGCCGCTTCTGCAGAAGATGATTTTGTGCCTCCTTCTAGAAAAGGTGTATGGGCTGTGCTGGATTTTTTAAATCGCTTTTCTAGCCAGAGGACCTACCTGTACGGGGCTCAATATAGTCTATTTGGGTCCTTTGCACTGGTAAACTATTTTATACCCTACTTCATGTGGATGGCAGACTTAGATGGCGGCCATATGACTTTGCTTCAGCTGCGTAGTTTTTCAAGTTTTCTTTGTTTTTTTCTGGTCTTAAAAGATCTTTGGCCTGAAAGATATGCACGCTACCTGCCTTTGTATTGGCACTGTACGCTCATGTATTGTTTGCCTTACACGACCATGTTTTTGCTACTGAAAAGCGAAGGAGATATCTATTGGCTCTTAAACATGGTTTTAGTGATGTTTTTGCTGGCTATGCTAACGGATTGGCTCAGCTTTATTCTAATTTTGTTTATAGGATCCTGTCTTAGCTGCCTAAGCTATATGATCTTTCTAGGAGAGATCCATATGTACATCGATGAGGTTACGCTCAGCTGGTTTGTCTATATGTACACTTTCTCGATATTGATAGGCTTTGTTTTTGCACGCAATAAGTCTAAGATGGATGAAGTGCGCCTGAGCTCATTTAATCTTTTAGGGGCTACTATCGCTCATGAAATGAGAACCCCCTTATTATCACTTGAAATGTATACACAGTCGATTCATCGCTATGTAGAGAGTTTAAAGATGCATTTAAATGACAACTCCAATGAAAGCTCAATACGCTTGGCCACTTTGGAGGCCATTAGCCATTTGCAGGATAGTCTCCTGAATATGCGGCTGATGAACCGTAATACGTTCAACGTCATAGACATGCTTTTAACTAAAATAAGGGCTTCTCGCCTGAAAGATTTTGCTTTGCAGCGTTGTTCCATAAAAGACTGTGTATTAAAAGCCTTCCATCATTACCCTCTCAGTAGGAAGCAAAAATTGCGTATTGATTATTCAGGCGTGGAAGACTTTTACTTCAAAGGTAATCCTGTCTTGATGGAGCATGTTCTTTTTAACCTGATTAAAAATGCTCTCTATTTTGTTAAAAAATCTGGGAAAGGAGGCATTCGCGTTTGGACAGAAAGGCCACACTTCTCATCAGGCCAACTTCACTTTAAAGATACCGGAACGGGCATACCCCAGGCCGTGTTACAGTCTATTTTTAAACAATTTTTCACTAGGACTCGTTATGGAACGGGGGTGGGGCTCTATTTTTGTAAAAAAGTAGTCGAGTTTTTTAAGGGTAATATTACATGTAAGTCTATCGAAGGGGAGTTTACAGAATTTATTATTACTGTGCCACTAGACGAAGATGCTAAAAAATAAGCCTGATTTGCATCGAATTGCTCTTGAATCTTTAGGGACAAAGCGCTAACCTGAAAATCACCTTGTCGCCTTTTTGAGGATTTTTAAATAAATTATCAGTAAAACTTCACTTAACTCAAACCCATCTTTGCCTATGGAAATCATCCCAAGCTGCTTTTACCCAACAACGATTTGTATCGTGGATGATGATGAACAATACTTAGAGGCTTTAGAAATGAGCCTATCCACCAAAGGGCAGAATAATCATTTATTTCAATTTTTTTCTGATCCTCATAAGGCCCTAGAATATCTTAACCAAAAGCATACAGAGTCAAACTTGGTCCGTAAATGGGTAGAGACCTTGGATGCAGATTTACCGGATAACCATCTGATTAAAATTAATTTCAAGGATGTGGCTAAAGAGCTCATAGATAGTAAGCGCTTTCAGGAGGTGTCTGTGGTGGTAGTGGATTATGATATGCCTAGTATGGATGGAATAGAATTTTGTAAAAGACTCAAAAGCCCCTACCTTCAGAAAATTATGGCTACCGGTGCGGCCGATGAAGGTTTAGCAGTATTGGCCTTCAATGGTAAGCTGATTGATGCTTTTGTGGGTAAACATGAGATGCAGTTTTGGGAAAAGGTAGAGGCCAATATCCAGCAGTTGGAAACCCTTTATTTTGAGAAACTCACCTATCCATTGCACCTGTCTTTAAAAGTCAAAACAAAGACATCTTATATCTTGGAGGACCCCGTTTTTGTCAGTTTTTTCAAAAAAATCTTGGCTGATTATCATATTCAAGAGTATTATCAACTAGAGTCTAGTGGGAGTTTTTTATTTTTTGATAATAAAGGAGAGCATCATGCTTTATTTGTATATAATAAAGATAAAATTAAAGCCGATAAGCTAGAGGTGAGTGGAAGCATAGAAGATGAGCTAGATCCTGATTTAAAGCAGGCTATTCTGAATGAGGAAAAAATGTTTTGTTATCATGACATGACTACTTACGAGCTCCCGCCTCTTTCAGAGTGGCATAAGTATGTTTTAGATGTCAGTAAACTAGAAAGCTCATTAGGCACTTATTATTATGCTCTTGCTTCCAATTATTTAAGCCTAGACCGCTTACCTATCAGTACTTTTAAGGATTCCCCTCAAAATACCAAAAATGCTTCCTAAGCTATGGATAAACAGCGTACCATTCATATTCAGGGCGCTAAGGAGCATAACTTAAAGAATGTATCACTCACTATTCCACGAGACCAGCTCGTTGTGTTTACCGGGGTGAGTGGATCTGGTAAATCTTCTCTGGCCTTTGATACCTTGTATGCAGAAGGTTATAGAAAGTATATGGATAGCTTATCCACCAAGGCACGCCTTGTTTTGGACCAAATCAAGAAGCCTAATGTCGACTATATTCAAGGTCTTTCCCCTGTAATAGCTGTAGAGCAGCACGCCTGTGCAGTTTCTCATCCTCGAAGCACCATTGCCACTATGACAGAAATAGCGGACTATGCCAGGTTGCTGTGGGCTACGCAAGGGCTTGCTCACTGCCCTAGGGATGAGAGCCTTGTGTCTCAGCGGTCCTTAGATGAGTGTGTGGCTATCCTATTGGCAAAGCATGTAGGCCTCAAAGCGATGATTCTGGCTCCTTATGCAGAGGTGAAGCCTAGTCTTCTGTGGGAAGAGTTGGAAACTCTAAAGCAAAAAGGCTTCACACGTATTCGTTTGAATGGGGAGGTGTTTTCTATAGAAGGGTTTGATATAAAAGCCCTTAAGAGTAAGCTCTTGCAGCTAGATATTGTGGTGGATCGTGTGCTCATTCGAGAAGAGCAGCGCAGCCGTATCAGTGATTCTTTGGAGCTGGCCTTTAGTGAAGGCAAAGGAAAAGCAATTGTAGCCTGTTTGGATGAGGCTAAAAATACTTGGGAAGATAAGGCTTTTAGCCAACATTTAGCTTGTCAGGAATGCGGGGCACATTATCTACCCTTAACACCTCGGCACTTTTCCTACACCTGCTCTGAAGGGGTGTGTAAAGGTTGCTCGGGCCTTGGCAAAACTTTGCAGTTTCAGCCATCTTTGGTCGTTCCAGACCCTAAAAAAAGTATAAAGGATGGAGCCATCAAAGCCTTACGCATAGGCTCTATGGTGCTGATGATTCGCCATAGGGCCCTTTTAAGGCAGCTTGCCACTCAGATCCCCTTTGATCCTAGCCTTCCTTGGGAGGACCTCGATAAAAAGGTACAAGACACCCTGCTCTATGGGAGTGAGGAGCTGTTTAGCTTAAAGTTTGGAAGGGTTAAAACCAAAAAAGAGGCATTTCCTGGGGTTATAGCTGTTTTAGAAGATTTATTTAAAAAAACTACAAGCGAGGCTATTCGGTCGCGTTTAAGCTTATTTCAGACGAGCAGTGTCTGCCGGGAATGTAAGGGGAGCCGTTTGAATCCTTATGTGAGAGGAGTAAAGTTTGAAGGGGTGAGCTTTGATAGTTTCATGAGGATGAGCTTATCCGAGGCAGGAGCTTTTGTTCAGAGTGTCATGGCTAGTAAAAAGCAAGGATCCATACAAGAAGCTTTGTTAGGCTTGCAGGTGAGATTAAATTTTCTTAAGGACGTAGGGCTTAGCTATCTCAGCCTAGATCGAGAGTATATGACCCTTTCTGGAGGCGAGGCCCAACGCGTTCGCCTAGCAACCCATTTAGGCATGGGCCTGGTGGGCGTTTTGTATGTACTGGATGAGCCTACCACCGGTTTACATCCTCAAGATAACCATAGGCTTTTAAAAGCGCTCTTAGCTTTGAAAGAGCAAGGTAATAGCGTAGTAGTCGTGGAGCACGATGAGATGGTTATCAAAAAAGCAGACTATCTTGTAGAAATGGGCCCGCAAGCAGGAAGCTTGGGGGGAGAAGTCGTCTTTGCAGGGTCTGTCAGCGCATGTTTGAAGTCTAAAACGTCGATTACAGGGGATTATCTTAGTAAACGAAAGCGTATAGAAAAACATGCAGAAGCAAAAAGCCCTTCGCTTGAGTGGCTTTTTGTAAAGGGGGCAAAAGAACACAATTTAAAGAATATTGATGTTGGTTTTCCTATTGGCTTGCTGACCTGTGTGTGCGGAGTTTCAGGTTCTGGTAAAAGCACCTTAGTGAATGATGTGTTGGCTAAGGGATCAGCTTTTATCTTGAATAAAGCCAAGACTATACCTGGAAAGCACAGCAAACTAGAAGGGCTAAAGCACTTTCAGCATGTTATTTGTGTCGATCAAGAGCCTATTGGAAGGAGCCCCCGGTCTAACCCGGTTACTTTTATAAAAGCTTTTGATCTTTTGAGGGATATCTTCTCAAAAACGTCTCTAGCACGTGTCCGAGGGTATACGCCTAGCCGTTTTAGCTTCAATGTACGGGGAGGACGGTGCGAGCGCTGTCAAGGGGATGGAGCCATTAAAGTCGATATGCAGTTTTTGGATGATGTGTATACCCAGTGCCCTAGCTGCGAGGGTAAGCGCTACAATAGAGAGACCTTGGAAGTCAAGTTTAAGGGGGCTACGATTGCCGATGTTTTGGATATGCGAATAGACGAGGCAGTGACTGTGTTTCAGGCACATCCTCGTTTACTCAAAAAACTAGAACTCTTGCAGGCCGTGGGCCTTGGATACTTGCAGCTAGGTCAAGCAGCTACTACCCTCTCTGGGGGAGAGGCGCAGCGGATAAAGCTCGCCCTGGAACTCAGTAGGTCTAGCAAGGATAAAATTTTATATATCCTGGATGAGCCAACGACAGGCTTGCACTGGGAAGATATTCAAAAACTCATGAACCTCTTATTTCAGCTAAGAGATGCTGGCCATACGGTGATAGTCATAGAGCATCACCTCGATGTTATTCGTCTTGCAGACTGGGTGATAGAAATGGGCCCTGAGGGAGGAAACGCTGGTGGCAAGCTCATTTTTAGCGGGAAACCAGAAGACCTTAAAAAGAAAAAAACGCCCACCAGTGAGGCTTTTAGCTTTTAGTTAAAGCTCATACTACCTGACAAAAAAGATTTAAGGTGTATAGGAAGGGGAAAAGGAGGGGATGCAGTGATAAAAAATGAGCTGGTGAAGGGGGTTCCAAAAGTGACCTTCGATGGGTTTTAGCTAAGGTTTTTATCTGAGTGTATGGAGTACGCTCAAATATCCATTAGCTGTATTTTTTGTTTTTTATAAAATTGTGATCTCAGCTTTCCCGCTTTTTATCAAGCTTATAACTTACCCCCCCTTTTTTTTGTCAGGTAGTGTAGCAGAGTACATTAGCTTGGCTATAGGATTTGAGGGTTGTTGAAACTCTTTCTGAACTTTGATCTTCAGACAAAACTAGAGCCCAAGCAGGAATTTTCAAATTTCCGCTTAGGCTCTAATTTGGACTTAAGCCTTTTTGTAGTCTGTACTTTTAAAAGCTTAAAACCCTTGAATAAACATCTAGTCTATAGCCGTCCACTAGGCTTTAGCTTTGATCCTCATCTCTAGCTGCAAGTTTTGTCTTCTTGAATCGTTTATCACTCAGGTCTTGATTGACAATAGACAATAAGTCTTCAGCTAAGTTTGGGTCTTGAATGTATTTTTCAATGATCTCCTTGCGGAAGCCCTTACTCAAACTCTGGTTACAAACCATAGTTTCAATCATGAGGTTTTTCTTTTCAAGTGAGAGCTGATTGCAAGGCATGTAATATTCTAGCACTGCCGTACACATGTCCTGAAATGTCGATTTACCATTATGACTGTAATTATGGTAAAAAGGGTCTTCATACAGAGGATCCACTATTATCTCGGTTGGTCCATATTCATGATGCGTAACAGTAAAAGAAGGCTGCTCCTTGCTCAAAACATTTGCTACGAGCCCATCGATATCTTCGCCACAAACAGAAGAAGGTGACATAAAGATTTCCAGTACCAACGTATAAGGTGATAAGGGTTGATCGCGGTGGCCGCTCGAGGCCAAAGTCTGCTTGAGTAAAGCGTATGCAAATTCCTTCTGTAGTTCTTTAGGACAGCGATTATATATCTCTTCTAATAGCTCCTTCCTCAGTTCATCAATTCTATAAAATGATGAAGCATAAAGATCAATATTAATATTTTTAGCGATTCCAAGTAAAATGGTACGTTTTTCTTCATCAGTTACAGAATCAAAAATCACCTGGATCAACTCCCTGAAAGAAGCTGAGTTACATGGACTCGCTCCACCTCCATCAAGACCAATTACTTCACTATTAAAATAATTACATTTATTAAAATAGCTTTTGAACAGTTCGTTCATCAAAGCGGGATTTTGTAGGTCAGGACTTAGTAAACTGTAGGCTTCTAAGATTACGTTTAGGGTTGTAGGATGAAGGTCTTTTCTACCCTGCTCCCAGATAGCGTATAATGCTTTTT
>CAZEFS010000034.1:6121-9969 GCA_964511545.1 uncultured Opitutales bacterium | reverse complement strand
CAACAGACTGCCATCAGCTCCTAGACACTCTTCACCAGGCCCAAAAAACCTTGGTTGCCCTAGCTAGTAAGCTCGATGAAGTCATTGATTATTTTCAGAAAGATCCAAAACTCTATGCGATGGCTCAGGCTATAAAAAATGACTGCCACCATATCTTTGACCACTGCAACGCGCTCATTCGTAAAATTAACCAGCTAGAGCTCTCATTTCTTAAAAAACACCCTTCATAGATTATGAACAGCCCTCGTTACATTTTGGGCCCACAGGGACTGGGTCTTTGGGAGAGGGTAAAAGAGCTCTCTCATTATAGCGATTTGCTCAGTTTTTTGATTCGAAGAGACATCAAGGTACGCTACGTACAAAGCGTTTTAGGCATAGGGTGGGCCCTCATACAGCCCTTATTTTCCATGCTGCTGTTTACCTTTGTTTTTGGGAAAATAGCCAAGATTGACGCAGGTAGCTTGCCCTACCCTTTGTTTTCTTACACGGGCCTTCTGGCGTGGACTTATTTTTCATCGAGCTTAAGTGACGGAGCTGCTAGCCTCGTTAACCATGCACAGATATTAACTAAGGTTTACTTTCCTAAATCTATCCTTCCAGTTTCAGTATTAGGGGCAAAGCTGCTAGACTTTGGAATCAGCCTTTGTTTTATGCTGGTACTATACCTATACTATGGCTTTACACCTACGTGGGTCTTAGTCTACCTTCCCCTTTGGGTGCTGGTGTTACTGACCTTTACGCTAGGATCTAGCCTATGGCTGGCAGCTCTTTCGGTACAGTACAGAGATGTGCGCTATGGCCTTAGCTTTTTTTTACAAATTTTCCAGTACTGGTGCCCGATTGCTTATCCCATATGCTTGATTCCCACGTGGCTTAAGCCTTGGTATGCACTGAATCCTATGGCTGGTATTATTGAAGGGTTTAGATATTGTTTATGCGGTGTTCAGGCGCCCTCGGTTCTTCTTATTATATCTTCTATGGGAGGAAGCTTGCTAGTATTATGGAGTGGTAGCCTTTACTTTTACACCAAAGAAAAACTATTCGCAGACCTGATCTAACCATGCCTCTAGCGCTATCTGTTCAAAACCTGAGTAAGTTTTACCGCATAGGGACCCCTACACCCGAAGCAAAGACCCTATTAGAGGCGCTTTTTAAAGCGATGCAGGCTCCCATCCAAAGCTTCAAACACTTGTACCGCCTCAACCATTTTAAACTGGGAGAAAAAGATCTCTTTAAGGCCTTAGATGGGATCTCTTTTGAAATAGAAACAGGAGATGTTATTGGCATTATTGGCAAAAATGGAGCAGGGAAAAGCACGCTGTTAAAAATTCTTTCGCGTATTAGCTATCCCAATACAGGTGAGGCTAAAATATATGGGAGCTTAGCTAGCCTACTAGAAGTGGGTACAGGCTTTCATCCAGAACTGACAGGCAGAGAAAATATTTTTTTAAATGGAACCTTCTTAGGGATGACCCGAGAACACATACAAGCCAAACTAGACGCTATTATAGATTTTTCTGGAATAGAGACCTTTTTAGACACACCCGTAAAACGCTACTCTAGTGGCATGTATGTCCGGCTAGCTTTTGCAGTGGCAGCTCATTTAGAAGCTGATATTTTACTGGTGGATGAAGTATTAGCTGTGGGGGATATTAGCTTTCAGAAAAAATGCCTTTCAAAAATGAAGGCTATATCTGAAAATAAGGGTAAAACCGTCCTCTTTGTAAGCCATAATTTGGGCAGCATTGCGAGCCTTTGCAATAAAGTCCTCTACCTAAAAAATGGGAAAATTGAAGCTTTTGGCCCTACAGATCCTATTTTAAAGCAATACTTTCAGGACAGCCTTAGCAGCAGCTGTGTAACCTTTTCTGAAAATACCAAGAGCCCTATATATTTTAAAGCAATCTCCCTCCAGGATGAGACAGGAACAAAGACCCAAGATTTAGACTTGCGCTACCCTTTTAGTATAAGCCTTATCTACCATTGCGAAAGCCCGCAGGTGAACATAGAGCTATCGCTTCGGGTACATTCAGCAAAAGGAGATGTGGTATTTACTTCCTTACAGTCTGAACAAAGTCCCGATATTTTAGCCTTTAAAAGAGAAGACACACGCCAGGCTAGCGTAACTATACCAGGATCATTCTTAGTACCGGGAACTTACTACGTATCGGCCTATGCACATGAATCTTTTGGGAGAATCTTAGACCAAAAGGAACATTGCCTTAGTTTTACCATCCACGATACCGGAGGAGGCATTACTCGTTATAAAGACTATGCTAATCTGGGAGCTGTTTTGGTACACTTGCAGTGGATAGATAAACCTATAGCTTTACCTATCCTATGAAGCAGCCTTTACGTATAGCTCTGGTAGGATGTGGAGCTTTAGCTCACAATTTTTACAAACCTAGTATCCAGGCTCTTGAAGAGAGCCATAGCCTAGAGGTAAAGGCTCTGGCAGATGTGAAGCTCTCTGCTGCATTTAGCCTACAACACCATTTTCCTAGGGCAGCTGTGCTACAATCGCTGGCTGAGATAGATGCACATAGTATAGACTTAGCCATTGTGGCCTCCTCTCCCCATCAGCATGCACAGGCAGTACAGATACTCTTAGAAAGGGGCGTGCATGTGCTGTGTGAAAAACCCCTAGCCCTGAATCTAACTGAGGCAAAGGCCATGGTAGACACAGCCTCTAGAAGCAAATCCCTTTTTGCGGCGAGTTTTGTACGCCGCTTTTTCCCTGCCTTTCAGGCTATTCAGCACTTTATAAGCCATGAAACCTTTGGTAAAACCACAAGCTTTAGTTGGCATGAAGGAAAGCCTTTTTCCTGGCCTATTCAGTCTGCGAGCTTATTCGAAAAAGCTTTAGGCAACCGAGGGGTTTTGCAGGATATCGGAACACACAGTCTGGATCTTATTTTACAATGGTTTGGATATCCACTTGGTTTTGCATGCCAGCATGATGCCTGCGGAGGGGTAGAAACCAATGCGCTTTTAAATCTTTCATTTAATGGCAATATTGAAGGAGACCTACGCCTGAGCTGGGATACACCTCTTAGGAATACCCTAGAAATCCACTTCGAACGAGCAAAAATCATTTGGCCCCTGGGGCAGACAAGCACGCTAGACCTTTACCTTACACATTTACCATTTGTACTAGAAAATAAAGTATATCAGGATTTCTCGCAATATCCGCTTGAAAAAAATACCGTTTTTTCTAATGGCTATAGCCAAAGCTTTGTCGCACAGCTTGCGCATGTCTGTGAAGCTATTCGTGGAGAAACCATCCTAAAAGTAGAAGCAAGCAGCGCCCTAGAAGTCACCCATTTTATAGATACAGCCTATCACCAAGCTGTGCCTATGCCTCAACCCTGGATAAACCTAGAAGATTAAGACCATGCTAGAACGTATAGGAGTATTAGGAGCTAGCGGTTTTGTAGGTACGCACCTGATTGAAAATTGGCACTTAAGCCAAAAGGCAGAAGTGATTCCCATTGTTCGAAGCTTTGCGTCCTTAGGCAAGATAGCTCGTTTTTCACTGGATTGGCGCCTAGCAGAACCCACTACCGAAAGTTTAACTAAGGCGTTTCGCGGAATAAACACTCTTGTACATTGCGCTACAGGCGATGCAAGGACCATAGAAAGCCTGGTAGAACCTGTATATAAGGCCTGTGAAAAGGGAGGCATCAGGCGCATCATTTACCTCAGCTCTGCTGCCATTTTTGGACAAAATCTTCCCTTAGGCACAAATGATTTTTCTAAGGTACCGACAACGCATATTCATCCTTATAATGCAGCTAAGGCTAAGGCAGAAAAAACATTCTTTAAGCTACGTAGCAAAGGCTCTACAG
>CAZEFS010000034.1:4563-6111 GCA_964511545.1 uncultured Opitutales bacterium | reverse complement strand
GTACATAAGCTAGTAACTGGAAAGGCTTGGTGGATAAATGACGGGCAAGGCATTGTCAATGCAATCTATATAGATAACCTTATGCATGCCATAGAAAGAGCCTTACTAACCCCTGGAGACGGGCAAGCCTTTATGGTAAGAGACCGTGAAAGCTATACCTGGAAACAATTTTACCAGCCATTTATGGAGGCCTTGGGCTTTGATATAAATGCAATAAAGAACATTTCCGTTACAACTTATAAGACTAAAAATTTAGCTCAAAGTCTAGAAGGTTTACCTTATCTTCAGGCCCTAAAACCCTATTTACCCAGTCGCTTAAAGCGGCTATTGAAAGCTAGCCTTGAGGCCTGGAACCCTCCAGCTGAAACTCCCACCTGGTATCTACCCAAGCCCCAAGCCCCAGACATAGACTATGAAATGGCAGAGCTTTTTTCAAACCGCTGGACCTTCCCGCAAATAAAAGCCCAAGAGCTCTTAAGCTACACGCCTCCTATTAACCATGAAAGAGCAGTACAAGCTTGCATAGAATGGCTTGGTTTTTGTGGACACCCTATGGTAAGGGAAATGTAAATGGATAGATCTTCATTGTCTATGGGTCTAGATTTCTCAAAATGGGCTATTTTAAGCCCAAAAAATGCGACAGGCCTTGGGCGCATGGCCGAGGATGCTAAAAGAGTTTTAGGCATTCACTGTCACTTGGTTTCAGATACGTTTCACCTTCAAAATAAATCGTTTGAATCTTCTCTAAATGAGATTTCTTTGCCGGCTAGCTTATCAAAAAAACAGCTTCGCAGCCTCTTAGAAAGCATCCCGCGCCTTCAAGCCATCTTAACGTTTGAACGCCTAACGTGGCATCCTGATTTAACTGAACTCTGTCAGGAGCTTGGTATTCCTATTTTTTGTGTCGTCATGTGGGAATGGTTTACCGGTAAAGACCCTATCTGGAAAAGAGCCACAGCTCTGATCTGCCCCTCAGACTTTACAGCCGCTATAGTTGCTTCGTATGGGTACAAGCACTACCTTAGCTTGCCATGGGTGCTGGACTTATCCAAATTCCCACCCAGAAAGGTCCAAGGCCCCGCCAGATACTTTGGGCATAATGCCGGTGTGATTGACTTGCAAGACCGTAAGGGCACCCTAGATGTGATTCAGGCTTTTTCAAAACTGAAAGATCCTCATTCTAGGCTCCGCATACAGTATGTTCATTCTGAACTACCCTTGCCCGCGGTAGATGAGCGGATCAAAATCATTCAGGGCCCTCTAGAAGCACCGGCTAGCTTATTTGAGGGGATAGATGCTGCCATCCAACCTTCTAAAATGGAAGGCATAGGGTTTATGGTACTAGAAGCTGTCTGCAGCGGTATACCGACGATTACGTTAGATTATCCTCCTATGAATACTTATGAAAGACATCCCTCATTGCTGGTAAAAAAAAGCTTTTTTAAGCGAAGGGCCCTATCCACCAGTCTTTGTGAGCACGCTCACCTTTACCTACCCAAGCCCAAAAGCCTCTTAGAGAAGATACGCTGGTGTACAAAAAATGACTTA
>CAZEFS010000034.1:3368-4553 GCA_964511545.1 uncultured Opitutales bacterium | reverse complement strand
TTTCCACTCAAAATCGCCTTTGGGCAGAGTCTTACTTTAACCCAGCACAGCTAAAAAACCTTTGGTATGAAAAACTAAAATCTTATTTTTAAGCTATAGCCATGCCTACCTCTACTCCTATATTAGGCCTTGCTTTCTTTCATGATACCCTTGAAACCGCTCTTAGCTACAGCCATGAAGGAGGGCTTTTTACCTTTCCTTCAGGTCCTTGCTTGGCTGAAGCAGATCGTGATAAAGACTATTATAAAGCCTTAACCCAAAGCGACTATATTGTAGTAGATAGCGGCCTTTTGAGCCTTGCTTGGAAGCTGATACAAGGGATAGATTTACACCGCATTTCAGGCTATCTGTTTCTAAAACATTTCTTAAAAGAAAAAACCTTTAGAGATAGCCAGTCTTACTTTTGGGTGATGCCAAGTAAAGCACTGATGGCAGTTTATCTACAATGGCTAAAGCATCAAGGCCTAGTAACGAGCCCGCAGGATTGCTACATAGCGCCTGACTATAAATCCGTATCCATCCAGGATGAATCTTTACTAGCCCTCCTTAAAGAGAAAAAGCCAAAATATATTATCATAAGCCTTGGCGGAGGCATCCAAGAAAAGCTAGGAGCTTTTATAAAAAACCACCTAGAGTATCAGCCTACTATTCTGTGTACTGGTGCAGCCATTGCCTTTTTGTGTGGGGCACAAGCACGCATTCCTCTATGGGCAGATCGGTATTATCTAGGCTGGCTTTTTCGAGTTCTACATCAACCCTCGATCTTCTTAAAACGCTATTTTAAAGCCTGGCGTTTGGTCAAACTTTTGATATGCTATAGAGAAAACGCCCCTATTTAAGCTTTCCCCTCATGCAGCTTGAAAAGATTATTACCCTAGCCAACGCTCGTACACGTCTTTTTTTCCTAGCTATGGAGCGCTCTTTAAGGGCAAGTGGATGTACACTCCCCCTATGGGTGATTCCTTATGATGCAGAACGCTTTGATTTACCCAAAAATGCCCAATGGTGGGAAGTACCCGAACTCAACGATTGGATCCAAAGACAAAACCTGCACCCTTTTCTTAAAAAATACCAATGTTTTACGACCCATGCGTATCAATTTGTAGATACAGATGTCATTTTCTTAAGAAGCCCTCAAACAATCTTAGCCCCTTATGCAGGCTTTATTACCTGCTGCGGGCATTG
>CAZEFS010000034.1:0-3358 GCA_964511545.1 uncultured Opitutales bacterium | reverse complement strand
CATTGGCATAATGTTGAAGCTACTTGTACGAGTCAGTCTCTATCGTTATTAAAAAACATAAGTACTACCTGGCAGAAGCAGTCCTTCAATGCAGGACAATTCGCCTGCGAATCCATACTCTATACAGCAGAAAACTTAAAAGCAAAAGCCCTTAGCTTGTCCCCTACCTGTGTTCCTGCTGCAAAACCTTATTTTTCAGACCAGCCCGCCCTCAATCTCCTCGTTGCATGTACTAAAATTAAGGTGACAAATCTGACCTTAAGTGAACCTTTCTTAGAATCTAGCTGGGCAGGAGATTATCCAGGGGAAGACTTTGAAAGGTATTGGAAACATCCTGAAAAAATGCCCTATCTCATACATTGGGCTGGCAAAAAGATGGACCCTAGTGTGCCTATTAGCAGGTTATTTTTTCAGTATTTGACTCAAGCTGAAAAAGAAAGCTATTTAGCTCAATATATGCCTCCTTCAGTCTCTCTTTTTACAAGGATGTATAAGAGCCTAAGAGTCGCTAAAAATGCTTTTAAAGATAGTTTTTTTGCTCCCCTATAAGATGTCTTCTCCCTCCATTTCCATCATCATCCCAACAAAAGACAGGCCCGTAGCTCTCAAAGCTTGCTTAGAGGGTGTAGATACTGCCTTAAAACAACTCAAAATGGCTTATCCTGAGGATAGGATAGATAGTGAAATTATAGTCTGTGATGATAGTACTAGTAGCAAAACAGCCATTATTGTAAAACAAGCCTTTCCATCTATTACCTACCTTAGGGGCCCAAGAAAAGGACCCGCAGCCAATCGTAATGCCGGTGTAGCTCATAGCAATGGAGAATGGCTGGTGTTTATAGATGATGATTGTATGCCTCAGCCTCAGTGGCTCTTAGAGCTCTATAAAAACTTTCACCATCATACAGCTCTTGAGGGCTGTATAGTTCCGCAGGGGCCATTGAAAGACTTTTGGAAATGCCCGGTTAACCTAAAAGGAGGTAATTTTTGGTCTGCCAATATTGCTGTCAAAAAAAAATTATTTTTAGAAGTAGGCGGCTTTGACCCCTTCTTTCCCTATCCCGCCTATGAAGATACCGATCTATACTTACGCTTAAAAAAACGCACACACATTCCCTTTATAAAGGCATCTGTAGTGGGGCATCCAGTAGTGTATCTTAGCTTTAGAGAGGCATTGAAAAAAGAATATCAGGTTCTAGAATCTCGCGCGTATTTATTGGCTAAGCATAAGCAAGGAGAAAGCTTTCGAGGTTCTTTAAAAGTCATTGCAAGAGAATATTACCTTTGTATGCGGCAGGTCTTATACAGCCTGCATAAGAGATTTTGGAAAAGCAGCTTACTCAATAGCCTCCTACTGTTGGTTTTTCTTCCCTGGCTCACACTATCTTTCCTCAAGTATCAAAAACTATGGAAAAAAAGCTAAAACTAGTTTTCCTTGTAGGCTGTCTAGAGCCTGGAGCTGATGGAGTAGGAGATTATACCTATACGCTTGCTGAACATTTGTGCAAAAAAGGGCATACCTGCCACATCATAGCCTTAAAAGATCCATATGTTCCTAAAAAATCAGTACAAAAATCAGATCATGCCTATCTTTCGCTCTCTTGTATGCGTTTTAGCCATATCGTAGAGCATCAACCTGATTTTCAAGCAGCTATACATGCAATGAAGCCAGATCTTATCAGCCTACAGTTTGTTCCTTATGCATTTCAAAAAAAGGGCCTCCCATTTTTTCTGAGCTCTTTGTTACAATCATTCGTACAAACCTATCCCCTACACATCATGATGCACGAGCTTTGGATAGGCTTTGAGCCAAGATCCGCATTATATCAGAAATGTTTAGGGTTTATTCAAAAATGGTGTATTCAGTCTATACTTACACAATTACACCCCTTTTGCATACATACCCATGCTAAGCTGTATCAAAAGCTATTATCTCAGATATCTCCCAAGGTCTCCCTTCTGCCCCTTTTTAGCCCTATACAAAAAAACTCTAAGGATCTTCCCCACCACAGCCTAGAAGCTTTACTAGAGCAAAAAGTCCACATATTACCGATGCAAGGCCAGAAACCTCTTTGGGTTTTTTCTATTTTGGGGACACTGCACCCCGAATGGCCACCCGAGCCTTTGCTCCCTATCTTATTAGAGCTAGCCAAAAAGCATCACAAGTCTATGCTCATCTTACACTTTGGGCATATAGGAAGAGGAGAAGAGCTGTGGCAAGCTATCACAAAGCGGTATCAAACGGAGTGCAATGTTCTAAAATTAGGCCCCTTGGCAGTAGCTGAAATTGCTACGGTCTTACAAAACACCCACTTTGGTATAGCTACCTCTCCCTTGCACCTGCTAGAAAAAAGTAGTAGCGCGCTTAGTTTTTTGGAATGGGGCTGTCCACTGATTGTCAATCGCATAGAACAGGACGTTCAGCTCCCCACCTTTTTTGAAAAACGTATTTTAAAAATAAACACAAAAAATTTCACCCAGCAGCTCCTCCACACGACTCCTTATGCCTATGAATCTAGGCTAGAAAGCACGTGTCAAAAATTCCTAGCAGATCTCAAGGCCTTTATCTCTTAAAAGCTGTATGAAGATCCTTATCAGCGCTCATACTTTTTATCCCAATATAGGAGGGATTGAAACTTTTACGGATAACCTCGCTAGCAGCCTGGTAACATTGGGCCACCAGGTCAAAGTCCTCACTCCTGTTATGTGTCCAAATGCAGATAACACTGTTTATCCTATTTTACGTTGCCCCTCCCCCCTAGAGCTAATAGAGGCATTTGAGTGGTGTGATGTTTTCTATCAAAGCAATATCAGCCTTCGTTTAGCCTGGCCTTTGTTATTAATCCCCCGTCCGCTTGTTATCACTCATCATATATGGCTAGAAGGAAAAGAAATACATACTTTTAAAAAAGTTTCTCCGCTCCATTTTTTTAAAAAGATCAGTTTGGGGCTGAAAAATTTTTTAAAAAAAACATTCTATGACCTAGGTACCTCGATTGTGGTGAGTCATTTTCTAAATACTTGTTTTTCACAAACTTTTCTGGTGATTCATAATCCTTATAAAGATGATCTCTTTTACCCTAGAAAAGAAATCCATAGGACTCAAAGCCTTATTTTCGTGGGCAGACTCGTCGAGGAAAAAGGGGTGCACTGCGCCTTAAAAGCTCTAAGCATTCTAAAAGACCAAGGGATTACCCCTCATTTGACGGTTGTGGGCGAAGACAAGGAAAGGCAAGCCCTGGAAGCATTGGTTATTGCCTATGGGCTAACAGATACCGTCCATTTTGCAGGCTCCTTAGAAGGAGAAGAACTGGCTAAAGCCTACTGCAAGCACGCTATACAGCTCATTCCTTCGCTT
>CAZEFS010000033.1:8963-10597 GCA_964511545.1 uncultured Opitutales bacterium | reverse complement strand
CTTTCGCGTGCCTGGAGAGGAAGACAAGCCAGGCGTTCTTCGAGGCACGTCTGTTTTAAAATATGCTGAAAGGCCTCTGCTAGCGAAGAGCCTTGGATGGTTTCGCGCAAGTGTTTTAAGCTGGCTAAGCTTTGAAACACAGCGCTTGTATCTGGAGGGGGAGCGATCAGGTTTAGGGGATGGAGGCGATCTTTATGATAAAAAGTTTTGATATACCTAGCAATAGCTGCATCTTCAAGGCCATAGAGCTCTCGTAAAAGCCCAAAAAGTTCAAACGCATCGGTAGGACGGTTGCATACCGTACATAAGGCTGTGAGCCAGGCGTACGCAGGGTCTTCTCCGAGGGTTTTTTGTCCAGAATGGAGCTGAAAGGGTAAGCCATAAGCCTCTAAAGCTTCTCCAATCTCTAGAAGCCACTGTTTTCTAGGGCAAAGGATGGCTAAGTCCCCCCAGTGGGTCAACTGTGGAGGGCTCATAACAAGCTTTTCAGCTATAAAAAGGGCTTCAGACTTGTAGTTTTCATCCTCATCCTCGCCTTCCTTGTAAGGAGCTTGCCATATACAAATACGCCCAGTTTCCTTGTGTTCTACTGCATACAAAGGCACGAAGTCTACTTGTCCTATAGCCTTGGAGCTAAGAATACTGGGGAAAAGCGTATTGATACTCTCCACAATAGTCTTTGCACAGCGTAAAGTGGTGGTGAACTTTAGCTCTTCTAAGGCGCCTATGCTGGTTAGGTTTTCGTGAAGGATATGGTAAAAAGATAGGCTAGCCCTCTCGCTATAGATGGATTGTTGGGGATCGCCAACCATACAGAAAGCTCCTCCTCGGGATCTTTCTCGGGTTAGAGCATTTTTATTCACATCCCAAAGCCCTACCAGGCCTAGCAAGAGCTGAAACTGTGCTGGATCTGTATCTTGGGCCTCATCCAGCAAAAGAACATAGGATTTGGCTTTGAGCAAAGTAGCACTGCTGGGCTCTTGCAGAACTTGGGTTGCATAGTAGACCAGGTCTTCATAGGTGAGTTTTCGTTTAGACAGGCGAAAGCATCTATAGCCTATAGCAAGGCTTTTTAAAAAGCAGCATAAGTATTGGCTGAGAGCCGTTTTTAAGGGCTGGAAACAATCTGTATAGAGCTCTTGGAAGGCCTTACCTCCTTTCGTAAAGCTAGGAAGGCCTGACGGGAAGTGCCCTTGGTCTCTTGCAGCTTTCCAGCTTAGCACTAAGGCTTGGCCTGCTTGGACCTGCACTTGGTTTCGCTTGTCTCCCCTAAAGTGTAATAAGGCAGCTAAATCCGGTTCTTTCAGGGGTGTGAGTTGAGATAGATCCAGTTCAGGAAAGGCCTCCGGTGGGTATTCCTTTGCTAGCTCTAGGTAGTCTGATAGTTTCAGGAAGGAGCTTAAATACTCTAAATGAGGAGGGCTCAGAAAGCTATCCCAGGAAGTGAGGGATTGGATAAACTCTTCCCACAGATTCTCGTGAGGGGGTAAAACCTCAATACTAGGGGGTATACCGATGTACACTCCATAATCCTGGATAAGTGACAGACAAAAGCTATGAATAGTTCCAAAAAAGGCTCTGTGTAAGAGTGCAGGGCTTTGCTGGGTAGCTACTAGAGCCTTGCAGGCCCTTTC
>CAZEFS010000033.1:3805-8953 GCA_964511545.1 uncultured Opitutales bacterium | reverse complement strand
TTGGGCTGCTTTTTGAGTATAGGTGAGAACAGCTAAGGTGCTCAGGTCTTTACCCTGTTGCTGTGCTTGCTTAGAAAGATGGATGACTCTTTCTACAATCGCCCGTGTTTTCCCAGAGCCAGCAGAGGCAATGACGGAAAAATTGCTATCTAGTCTTTGCGTAAAGGCCTCTCGGCTCAGGCTATCTTGCATATTATCAGGAAAAAATACTTAGGGCTTGAAGTTTAGTCTAAAGCCTTTAGTAGCTCATAGGCCAGACCAAAACGTAGGCTATAATACGAATGGCGTATGCTGTCTTGCTCGCTCATCTGTAAGAGTGTGAGGATAATAGCAAGCGCTGTGGGAAAGATATCTGCTCGCTTAGCGGGGATTTTATGGATCTGAATACGCCCCTGCAGATCTGCCCTAGCTACTTTAATAAATAGGTCATACAGGGCATTTTTCTTAATGAAAGGAGTATTGTTGTCAAAAAGATTTTTGAGGATAGTCATTGCGCCGCCTGTGCCAATTAAGGGGAGGGGTCTCTGGTTTTTAAAGAATTCCTCACTAAAATATTTAAAATCACTATTTTTAATGCTATTTTTCACTCTATCCGCTATGGCATCTGCCTCTTGAGAGCTCAGGGCTTCGGAAGCATAGCTAACGAGGTCCTCCGTCAAACGAACGGCCCCCAGCGGGAGGCTCAGGGCTTGCTCTACTCTACCCGCTTCAAAATGGATGAGCTCTAGACTTCCCCCACCTAGATCAAAGAGATTGAAGGCCGAAAGATCTTGAAGCTGAGGATCTAGCTGCACACCTTGCGCAATGGCTAGGGCCTCTTCTTCCCCGCTCAGCACTCTTAAGAAAAGGCCCGTTAAGGCGTAAATTTTTTCTGACAATATATGATTATTATTAGCTTCTCTCACAGCACTGGTCCCCACAATTTCTACCCTGGATGGTTGATAGCCATCAAGGGCAGCTTGGTATAGCTTGTGCACGCTTTGGGCAGCCGCTGTTATAGCCTCATCTGTTAATGCAAGCTGGCCCGTGCCTTGGGCGATACGCGTATCTTCACTTTTGTACAAAAGAGGTTTTATCTTGCTGTACGGATCTGCCTTAGCCACCAAAAGCTTGATGGAATTGGACCCTAGATCTATAACGGCTACAGTAGGCTCTTTCATGGTAGTGAGCATGGCTTGCAAGCCCTTAGAGCTGAAACCCCTCCGGTGCTATAAGGACTACAAACTCCCCTTTGGTGCTCTGGGCTTTGAGCTGAGCTTGTACAGCGCCTGCAGGCCCTACCAAAAATGTCTCAAATTTTTTAGTCATCTCCCGAGCTACAGTGACGACGCGTTCTGGTCCAAGGCAAGCGAGCAGGTCTTCCATAAAGCTTTGAATACGGTGGCAAGACTCGTATAAAATAATCGTATGCTCTGCCTGGGTTTGAGCTTGAAAAAACCTGACCCTGGCCGCCTTTTTAGCTGGTAAAAAGCCTCCAAAAAAGAAAGCATTCGAAGGCAAGCCCGAAGCTGAAAGTGCAGTGATAAGAGCGCAAGGCCCTGGAATAGGACTAACCGGCACACCTTCTTTGCGGCATAAACGGACCACACGAAAGCCTGGGTCGCTGATGGCTGGAGTACCTGCGTCGCTAAGCAGAGCTATGGACAAACCTTGCCTTAGCTCTTCTACAAGCTTTATAGCCTGCTGAGTCTCATTCTCATCTCGGTAGGATACTAAAGGCTTATGGAAATCAAAATGGGTTAGAAGCTTGCGTGCTACACGGGTATCCTCACAGGCAATTTTATCACACGTCTTGAGAATAGCCAAAGCCCGCTCAGATATATCACTGAGATTGCCTATAGGCGTAGCTAGTACGTACAAGGTGCCACCCTCGGCCTGAAAAGAAGAAAGCCTATCTGAGTGCATGATAAAAATGGATAAAAAAAGGCAGATGCGTTTAGGCCCTACTGATCTGAAAGCGCATAGGCATTGGTTTAAAAGAAGCGTGACAGCAGCGCCAAATCAGAGGAAATCCTTTTTAGAACTGCGTTAAAAAAGACTTCTCACAGTAAATCTAGTGCAAATATCTACCTTGCTAGAGTCAAAAAACTTAATAGCTAATCCCTGCCCCAATTTGAGGGTTATTCTGTTCCCACGGCGCTGGTCTTGCCCAAGGGAGTTTGGACGAATCGTGCGTCCTATGAGCAGCGCAGCCACTAAACCCTAGGGCTAAAGCTGCTAAAATAGTCAGAAAAATATATTTTTGCATGGACCTGACTTTAAAAATAGATAGCCTGAAGTAAAGCTTGTTTTTTTGAAAATAGCTCCGGAAAAATAAAATCAGATCCTTCTTTATCTTATTGTCGTCTACACTGCTTCTTAATCTCTTTACTTAGGATAGGAGGGCATTAGACCTTTTGAGAAATGATTGTATTTTGCCTCCCTGGGTACGTCAAAAGTAAGATTGGACTCTTTCCCCCTTCGCTCCTGAACTACGGGAGACAGGTAGCTCGCAAGAGCGAAGCCTGAAGTTTTTTATCTTCCGACGTTTTAATGTAGAGAGACAGCATACTTAGGAGCGTATGGAGACGCCTGACACTTCAGACAATAAGTTCCCTTACGCGAGCTTAGAGCTAAAATTACGCCGTAGCTTGAAAAGCGAAGGCGAAAGGCCAAACAAGCTAATACGCAGGTCAACAATAGGCCTTATGTTGTAAAGCTTATGCTTACAGAAGATGACTTTTGCTAAGCTATACTATGAGCCTCTAGCTGTACTTACTTTTTGATCTCTCTATGCAGCGTATGGCGGCGCAAAGAAGGGTTATACTTCTTTTTTTCTACGCGTTCGAGCTGAGTCTTCTTGTTACGGGTACTCATATAGCGGGAAGGAGACTTGCCTTCTTTTTTAGCTTCAGTGCATTCAAGGATGATATATTCTCTGGCCATAAAGGTATATTAAAGTTTTATAGACACAGAACTTAAGGCATTTTTCTCCTATTTCAATCTTTATTTTTAAGAAAAGCAGGAGAAGAAGCCTTAGTTAAAAAGAAGAAAAACCAAGGGACTGCATATCACTTTCTTGCTTTTTTATGCCTCAGGTTTTTAAAATAGATATATGCAACCCCTGATATCATTGGTCCTATGATTTTTTTCAAATTCATACTTGATTTTTAAAAGAGACCTGCTAGACAGGATGCCAGCTTGTTGAAAAGGACAGCTAGCTCAGTTGGTTAGAGCACCTGGTTTACACCCAGGGGGTCGGGGGTTCGAGTCCCTCGCTGTCCACCACTCCCATTATGCCCCTGTCTGCCCTTACCCTCTGTACTCGTAAAAGCTGCCTCGCTATTCGGCAAGCAGAGCTCGCTAAAGCGCATCTTCAAATTCATTTTCCCCGTGCCACCTTTCAGGTCCTTACCTTTAGCACCACAGGGGACAAGCAGCAAAACTGGTCCCTGGCTTTGCAAGGGGGGAAAGGTTTGTTTACCAAAGAGCTCGAAGAGGCTCTGTTAGAGGAAAAGGCCCATATTGCCATCCATAGCGCGAAAGATGTGCCAACGCAGCTTCCAAAAGGCCTAGTCATAGGAGGTTATCTGCCAAGAGCTAGGGCTGGGGATGTCTTACTCAGCCGTAGTAAAACTCCACGGATTATCGCTAGCGGCAGCCCAAGGCGTGAAGCTCAGCTTAAAAAACTCTTTCCAAAGGCCGAGTTTATCGATATTCGGGGTAGTATAGAAACGCGTATTAAGAAAATTGAAGATGGTTACGCCGATGCGACTGTGCTGGCTTATGCTGGGATAGAGCGGCTCAATTTGATTCCCACTTTACGGTTGGACTTGCAAGAGCTGAGCCTAGATCTGTGTGTGCCTGCTCCGGGCCAAGGTGCTATAGGCCTCGAGTGTAAAGCTACACTGGCTCCTTTGCTCCAGCCCTATTTGGATCAGGCTACCTTCGAAGCGGTGAGCCTAGAAAGGGCCTTTCTCAAAATGCTAGGAGGCGGCTGTCAGTCTGCCTTTGCAGCCCATTACACAGCACCCATTTTAAGAATTTTCCATGAAAGTATAGGCTATTTGTGTTTGGAGCTTCACAAGCCCGATTTTAAGAACCTAGATGCCTATATGCAAGATCTCATCCGTACGCACCTGCCGAAGCTCAGGCCCTGGACGTCTTGAAAGGAAGTAGTCACCCATGGGTGCATCGTCGTGGGTTTTTGCTATTTCTACTATTTACTTTTTCAATCATCTCCCCCAAAGTCTTCCGCTATGACTTTGCCTTTAAAGCATAAGACCATCGTTCTTACCCGTGCCCAAGAACAATCCTCTGCGCTGCATACCCTTCTAGAATCAAAAGGAGCCCGCGTGCTAGACCTGCCGCTGATTAAAATTAGCCCAGATCATAACGAGGAGACCCTAGAAGATGTCTTGCAGGATATCGCCCTATATGACTGGGTGGTCTTTACTAGCCAAAACGGTGTCAAATACTTTTTTGAGCTCTTTTTTAAGCGTTTTCAAGACCTGCGTTGCCTAGGCCCTATGCGGATTGCCTGTGTGGGAGAGGCGACTGCAAAGGTTTTGCGCAAACTGCACCTAGAAGTAGACTTTTGCCCCAAAGAAGCGACAGCCAAGGCTTTAGCCACCCAGCTGATGAAGGAACAGTGCCTGGAGCATATCAAAGTACTCGTCATCAGCGGGAACCTAAACGCCAAGGACCTGCCTAGGATTTTAGAGCAGGAAGGAAAGGCTATCGTAGATACCTTTCAAGTTTACAAAACAGAGCACCAGTCTGTGGCGGGCCATCCCTCAAGGGAGGCCTTCCATAGAGATGGGGCGGATGCCATTCTCTTTACTAGCCCTTCTACCGTACATGCCTTTTATGCCCAGGCTAAAGACCTACAAATTGCTAAAGCAGGCAAAACACCCCTCGCAGGCTCCATGGGCCCCAGCACCAGCGAGGCTTTAAAGGCCTACGGAATAAATCCTAGTTTTGAAGCCGAGCCCCGTACGATAGAAGGCTTTGTGAACAGCCTCATTTACAGATTAAGCGTTGACAGCTAAAATCTAACGAAATATCCTTTATTTTATCGTCTAAAAAGGTAGATAGACTATCAACTGAAATCCTTCTTAAAATAGAACACATATGAAGAAAACATTCAAACAGTGCCTAGCAGTGGGG
>CAZEFS010000033.1:0-3795 GCA_964511545.1 uncultured Opitutales bacterium | reverse complement strand
GCTCTTCGACTGCGACCTGCGCAACGTCGCCTTCTCGGTGCAAGTGCAGCCGCTTTCGCTAAGCCCGCTCAGGAATTTAGCAAGGTTTATTCCTTCGGAGGTAGTTTTACGAGCCCTGTCACATCTTGGGCAGCTTTTGTTACTCAGAAGTATGGGTTTACTTATAATGCTGCACCGCCTGTTCCTTATACAGCTGATAGTACGAACTTTGCCTTAGGAGGTAGGGGTAGTTATGAATTAGCGGCTGAGCTTGCTAATTACAATGCGAACATTGCTGGTATTAACTCTGATGCCCTTTACATGATGTATGTCGGGCCTAATGACTTTGCTGGCAGTGCAACGCATCCTCTAGGGTATGGTCAATTCGTAAGAGATGATCTAGCAGATGGTGTAAGGGCAGTTGTTGGACCCCTAGCTCTATTAAACCAAGCAGCATTGATTCAGTATATTACACAATATCAAGCAGGAGGGGTAGATCTTAGCGCTGATTTCGCGAGTACTATAGCAGATGTAGCCCCTAGAGGCACGAACATAGGTAATTTTGTAAGGGACTTATATCAAGGAGGGGCCAACTATATCGTAGTTTTTAATCATCTAAATGAAGGCTATCGTAACCAACCACTATTATGGGGTGGGTTTGGGGGTATGAATGCTGACCAAAGGAGATTAATAGGAGGTTTTTCTACCTTCTTGTTTAACCAATCTATATACATCGGTATCCAAGCCCAAGCCCCTTCAGCGAATGTGATTTATATAGATTACAATAGGCTGGTTGAAGAAGTCAGCTTAAATGCCACTGATTACTTTACAGGAGCTGAAATGGCTCTTGCAAATGCCACTTATCCTTTCTTTCTTGGTGTAGCGGGAGACCATCCCCATGCAGCGGCCCATACCCTCACTGGCCAATACGTAGCGTCTGTGATAGAAAGCCCGACGCAGGTGGCCTTGGTGCGGGAATTGCCTTTGAATGTAGGAACGAGCGTAGCCCAACGCACACGTGGCCTAGCGAGCAGCTTCTTTTTAAATGAAAGAGGCTCGAAGTGGACGATTGATGCAGTGGGTGATTTTGCTCAAAGCCGTACTGGCTCTTTTACCAAGAAAGAAGTGGGTTTTAAGAATGCTAAGACCTATAGCGGTGAAATCTTTGCCAATTACAGGCTAAATACTGCGGCTGTATTGGGTTTACGCCTCAATCACTCCTACACCACGCTAGACTTTGTAGCAGGTAAGGGTAGCGCAAAGGTACAGGAAACAGCCCTGTCTTTGCACGGCGCTTATAAGTTTGAAAAGCCCTTTTTCGTCTATGGCTCGGCAGGTGCGGGGATGCTAGACTATACTATAGATCGTAATGTCGCCTTAGGCATTGCCACACGCAAGCACAAGGGTACCCCAAAAGGTCAGCACTACTTTGGAACTGTAGGTGGCGGTTACCGCTGGGTGGTGAAAAAGAGCCATGATGTCGCCCTCACCCCTTTTGTGAGCGGTACCTACCAAAATGTGAGCATGGATAAATACACTGAAGGCGGAGGCATCCAAAGTACTACCATGTCCTTTAATATGCCAAAACGCCAAGCGGTAGTAGCAGAAATTGGAGCTACCCTAGAGGCCACGTTTAAGCCAAGATCTCATCTTGCTATCCTTCCCTCCATCAGTGTATCTTATGCCTATGACTTTAAGAACCCCATGGATGACAAGGTGAAGGGTAAAGTCTCTGACATGCCAAAAGAGTTTTCTGTTCCTGCTTACAAAGTAGAGCAGTCTTCTGTGAACCTAAGCGGCCAAGTCGTAGCGCTGACAGACAGCGGCCTATCGCTGACTGTGCACGGTGGGGTAAAGCCTAGCAGCCGTGTCAAAACCTGGAACGTCGGCCTATCCGCAGGTTGGAAGCTCTAATACTGCAGAGTGATCGGTTTTGGGGGTTATAGTTTCATTAGACCACTTGGGAAACCGATGTCTTTTACTCCCTGGAAGTTTGTCAAAAATAGACTCAGTTTTCGCTCTTCAGGCGTAGGGAGACGGCGCGACAGGCCGGTTCCTCATTTATTTCGCCTCGCCCAGAAACAAAAATATGTAGGTCCGCAAGTTGTCTATTGTAAAAATGCAGAGGGTTTCGCAAAAAAACCTCGACATTTCTCAAATTTTTTGTCTAATAAGAGTTTGGGAGTTTTATAGCTCAGGTATTTTAATTTGAATACAGGCTCTAAGATAGCTCATAGGCTACTTACAGCCTTAGGCACTGCCAAAATGTATCCTCAAAGGAAAAACCAGAAGCCATAGGTGCGAATTACCCCTAATTCGTTTTGTCCCGTCCTCTTACTCGTATCCTAACACAAATACATGAAAAAACATATCACTCAGGTTGTTCAACGCAAACAGATTAAGCCCTCTTTTGCCTACCTTATTGAGAAGAAAAGAGATGGAGGTGAGTTTACAGATGAAGAAGTCCGGTATGTCGTAGATTCTATTTTGGACCAGGAGATGCCTGAACTGCAGCAGGCAGCCCTGATTATGGCTATTTACTTTCAAGGCATGTCTGCACAAGAGATTGCTACTTTTTCTGAAGAAATCATGCTCTCTGGCGAAGTGGTAGACCTCAGTAGCATTACTAAGCCCAAGATTGATAAATACTCAACTGGCGGCGTAGGAGACAAAAGCTCTATGGTACTTGCCCCGCTTGTAGCAGCCTGCGGAGTTGTCTATCCTTCTATTAATACCCCAGATGAAGAGTTTATTATTAGTACAATTGATAAGCTCTCAGCCATCCCTGGCTTTTCAGCCAAGCTGGATATGAAAACCTTTGTTAAAAACCTAAAAAAAACCCACTGCGCTATTATTCATCAGCCAGAGGAAATTGCCCCAGTAGAGCGTATACTCTATAGCCTGAGGCAAAAAATAGCAGCTGTGCAAAGTCTCCCGCTTATTACAGGGAGTGTGTTGGGTAAAAAACTAGCTGAAGGTACCGAAGGGCTGGTTGTAGACGTAAAGTGGGGAAATGGAGCTTTTATTAAGGATTTAGAACAGGCCAAGCAGCTTGCTCGCCTCCTCACCCGTGTGGGAAGATCTATCAACCGCCGTTGTGTAGCCCTAGTAACGGATATGAACCAACCCCTGGGAGATACGGTGGGTACAGCCCTAGAAGTGAAAGAAGCCATCCAGCTCCTCAAGGGAGAAGGCCCTGAAGACCTGCAAGAGCTGGTCCTTAAGCTTGGAATGGAGATTGTACGCTTAGCAGGAGTAGCGGGCTCTACTTTAGCGGCAAAACAAATCATCCAAAAACACCTAAAAAATGGTAGTGCACTAGAAAAATTTAAAGAAATGATAGCGGGCCAAGGTGGAGATGTGTCTTATATTGACAATCCAGATAAGTTTCCTCTGTCAAAACACGTTCGGAAGCTACCCGCACCCAAACGTGGCTACATCCATGCCATCAACGCAGGGATGATCGCCCGTGGAGTGCAGATCTTAGCCTCTACCGCCAAGGGCGGGTGGGACCACTCCGTTGGTGTGTCGGGCATTCAAAAAGTAGGCACACAGGTTAAGCCTGGAGACCCTATGGTCATGATTCATTACAATGATGAGTCTAACTTAAAGGATGCTCTTGATTATTTCTACAAAGCCTACCGCCTGGCTCCAAAACGCCCAGCAGAAGTGACTCTGATTGTAGAGCGCTTGGCTTAAAGGTAAAAATTAAGACCCAAGTTTTCCGGAATAGGCAGGCTCATTCAAGAAACCCCTACGCGTTTAGAGTATTGCCCCTCGTGCGCCTAGCCTGTCCAAAGCCAGAGGTAACGCTCC
>CAZEFS010000032.1:0-10799 GCA_964511545.1 uncultured Opitutales bacterium | reverse complement strand
AAATACTCCTCTATTTGGGCCTTACGGGGCTTTTCTTGGTAAAAGGCGCAAAAATCGCAGGTTGAGGCACAAAAGGGTACATGCACATAGAGGCCTTTTTTGAGCGTCGCAGCTGGAGGAAGAGAGTGCATCTTAGGTCTAGTAGCAGAATGGCCTCTACGCAAAAGGCAAGTATAAAGAAGACCTGTAGTACGGGCTATGTGCCCATCTGCGCTTCCTATGCGTCTTGACTGGCTACTTTCACGCGTTTAAAGCGCAAATTATCTTGTTCTGTTTCTAAAGGCCGAGTTTTTAGGAATTTCTTAATTTTGCCCGGTAAATATTTAGAAAGGGACTTGTTGATATAATGACTCATATCATAGTATTGCTTGACCTCTGCTAAGTTTCTTAAGATCTGAATATGTGCTTCAAGCTCGGATAAGTGGGATAAAGAATTGTAGCATGTGTCTATAATCAAGCAATAGTATTCAAATAATCTTTGTTCGTATAGATATGCGGCACGCTTTTTTTGGCTTTCTTCAGATTCACTGCAAAGCTCTTGGATCTTTGTTCTATAAGCCTTTTTTGTATTGGTATCGAAGAGAACTTCAGAAAAAGCTTCCACAAATACATTCGAATGACTTAGGTCTTTGGTACTTAGATAAGCTGTGTAAATGTTTTTGTTGCCTTGGTTTAGGAAGGATCTTTTGGTGTTAAAAATTATATCCTGGATGCTGCTGAGATGAACCTTAGGGTCGTTGATATTTTTGTATAAGAAGCTGAGTATCCTATCAATAACCTCAAGTTTTTCAGTATAACCCTGAGGTTCATTGGAGTCTATCATTGCATCAATAGATGTGGATATTTTAGATAGAATGACGCTGTGTTCTTCTTGATTCCAGCTATTTATATCACTTTGTAAAAAACATAAAAGCTCATTCAAGTCTTGAAACGTTACTTTCTGCAGTTTCCCTGCAAACATATTGTTTAAAATTTGAATCCTTTGTTCGTTGCTATCGATGTGTTTTAGCGCTAAAAATATGTAATTAAAATCGTCTTTAAAGGCTTCGTGCTGATTCATCCCTATTTGAACTAATAAGTCTTCAAGCGTTGTTTTCTGCAGTTCCTCTGCAAACATATTGTTTAAAATTAGAATCCTTTGTTCTCTGCTGTGGATGTGTTTTAGCGATAAAAATATGTAATCCAACTCGTAATCTAAGACTTCTTGCTGATACATGTCATCCAAACGCTCGTTAAAGGCTTTTTGCGGATTCATCGCTATTTGAACTAATAGTTCTTGGATAGGGTTTTCGCCAATGAACCCAACTTTTTTGCATACTGAAAGTCCTCCTTTAAAAGATATATAATCTATTGCTGATTTTATCGCGCACGCGATAGCTTGAGCCATGCGCCCTCTATCTAGTTCTTTATGATGATATCGAATGCAGTTTTTAATGATTGGATATATGGTGTTTGGTTCCGAATCGTATTCCTCTAGAATTTTTTCCGTTTCACTCTCAATGCCCCATTTGATTAAGTCCTGGATTTCAGGTTTATCTAACCATTCATTATTTTTGAATTCTTCCATGGCCTTCTCCAGATATTCACCACTATCGTACTCAGAGTTACCATAACTCAAAAGTTCATCAATAATCTTTTGTAGTTCGCCCTTAAAGATGTTGAAAAGCTCAATTTTTTGATTTGGATCTGCTAGTTTACATAATTCTCGGATACGCAGATCTAGGTAGAAATTCGAATTCGACGCAGAAGCCTTAAGAAGCTCTAGTTTTTGGTTTTCTGGGGCATTATTTATTAACTTGAGGCTTACCTTGATATCCTTACACTTATAAAGAGAGTCAATGAGTTTTAGGGCGATAGCCTTGTTTTCAGCTGGATTAGTCTGGTATATCTGAACACCTAGCTGAAAGCGAAAATCAGAATTCAATCTCTTATTATCAATGATCTTGATAATATAATCTTCTTTTGTGCCCAAGATCTCTTCATCTTTTATCTGATTCAAGAGCGTAAAAGCGAAAGTAGGATCAGCATCCTGATTGTCTTCTAGATGCTCAAGGAGCGTTTCTAATGTCTTTATCTCGGTTTTCTTAAGAGCGGGAGCATTCTGTAAGTTCTGACGGATATTCTCAGGGTCTGGTTTGCGATTGGGGGCCGTTGGACCATTTTCGGGGATTTCTGAGCTTGGCCTATTATAGATAGTTATTGGTTGATAGGTCTTTCGTGGTTCTAGATCTGAGTTAGTTGTATTAAAATTATAATTCATTCTCTTTTTAAAGATTATTAATTTATTTTTTGCAATAAAAAATTATATTTTTTATGATTTTAGAGGTAGCCATCTCGACTGTCCACTCTTTAAGTAGATGTTTTTGATTTCTTAGTAGATGCTTTCCTGGCTTTTCCCACTGCTCAGCTGTCAAGATACCAGGCGTACCCCCAAAAGATAGTATCTATATGCACATAGAGGCCTTTTTTGAGGGTCGCAGCTGGAGAAAGAGGGGGCATCTTAGGTCTAGTAGGGAGAGCGGTCCTCCATCAAAGGGCAAGTATAAAGCACCGCTTGAAAGCTATAGGTAGGTGCTAAGCTAGCCCCCTAGTCGTCATTATGGGATACTTTCATGCGTTTAAAGCGCCGCGTATCCTTTCCTGTTTCTATAGCCTGTAGGAGTTTTTCTCTTTCTTCTTCATCAAGATTGCTGAGTTTTTTTACAATGTTGATACGAAAGTCTTTGTCTAAGTAGGTATTATCCAGTATGCAATACACCATCACCTCTCGCATAAAAGGAGCAATACACAGGATTCCTTTCATGTAGTGTATAAGAGCAATACACAGCTCCGGTGAGCAAGCAGCTGTGCTCAAAACCTTGTCTATCAAGTCTTGAATAGCGTTATTACAAATCGTAGTAGTTGGCAGAGCTAGTTTCAGCGCGCAAGTATAAATCGTAAACTTATGCTGAGGGTTCTGTAGGTTATTGCACTGTAGTATCGTATATACAAAGTCTTTTTTAATAGCTGCATCCATAGTCGCTTCATAGAGACCTTGAATGAGGGTTGTGATCTTCTGCAGAGAGGTATGCGCACAAAACACCCCTAAATAGCGGACGAAACCTTGCAAGAGGATGGCTTGCTCTTCCCTATTAGCATCCACATAGCCTTTTTGAAGGCTAGCCTCAAAGAAAGACACTATCCAGCGGCATTTGCTGCTAAGCATGGTTTCTTGCCCAGTCTCATCAGGTTCTAAGCTTTGGCTAAAGAACTTTTTTAAAATCTCTTGTCTTAAATTCAGGTATTTTTGGCAGTTTGGAATAGCCTCACACGCTGCTAGTTTAAGCTGAAGATCGTGGCTATAGATAGGAGCCTCTAGTCCTATCAGGGCTAGCAATGCTTCTTCTTTTTTAGTGTCATCCTGGATGTGCTTCGTTGCCTCAAGCCGATATTCCATGTCAAACCTTTCATCTCGAGTAATCTGTATGCATGTTTTCTCTTTTTTATCTGTGTTTTTTATGGCTTCCAAAGCCTCAATGCCACACGCCCTACCCAGCTCTTCATCCAGAGCAATGGATATGAAGGCGCCATCCTTGGTATCCTGGCATTGAATAGACTCCGCTGCTTTCATAATAATAGATTCTGAAACACGCTCACTGTCTTTTACAGCAATAGTATATAAAGCATGATCCCGCGTAGGACCATCTAGAACCCATGTCGCTGCCCAAAAGCGATAATAGTCTTCTTTCTCTAGGTTTTGGGCAATAGCTAGAAGGGCATCCTGCTTAAACGCTTCATCCAGGCTTTCGTTTCCAGCAAAGCGTTGAAAGGCTGCTTTTTTAAGATCATAGTCTCCTATGGCATCTATGGCTTCTAAAATCAGCTCTCCGTCTTTTATAGTAGGATCCATAGCCAAGGCACAGTAGGCTTGGTTTTTTAAGCTAAGGTATAATTTAAGCGTATCACAGTCTATAGGCTCTTGCTGTTCTATAAAATTTACCCTTTTTTGAATAGTACGAGCAGCTTGTAAACGGAGCTTAGGTTCTATGATGATAAGGCCTTTTGCCATTGCATACAGGAGCTGTAGTTTTATAGTCGCATTCGGAATGTTTGGTATCAGGGCTAAGCGCTCTTCATCGGTACAATGAGGGCTTTCCACTCGTGCCAGCCATTCCGCGTACTCTACGCTTTCATCTGCTGTCAGTGTCAATTGCTGTGTGCAAGACTGGAGGCTCGCTTCAGGTATGGGGGGCTGAATCCAGTCACTAGGGGTGTGATCGGCTAGGGAGGGGCTTCTTTGCAGCTCCTCAGTCATAGGCTGAGTTCTCATCAGGCCCTGAGGGTCATCTTGAGGACCTGAGGAGGGGGAATCTGTCAGGTTCGGTTCTATTAGAGCTGGGGATGGAGGACGGCTGCTACTGATATTGCTAGGATCCATAAGACTGATCTGTGATAGAGCTTTATTTTATTCTTATTCTATTTAAAAAATATTTTTTCAATAAAAACAATAAAATAAATTTTTGTGATCAGGTATCATTGCCGAAAAAATGCAGACAGGAGACATACTGCCTGAAAAAAATACTTAGAGCCTATAAACAGTGGAAAAGAAGGAGGTGAAGCGGTAAAAAATGAGCTAATGGATGGGGCTCCAAAAGTAACCTTCAATGGTTTTCAGCTGGGTTTATGCAAAAGACTTCTTTGGAAAACAGGTCTTTTGCTCCCTGGGTTTGTCAAAAACGCATTCAGGTTTCGCTCTTCAGGCGTCGTTCCGCGAACTATGCCTGACACGATGAGCTACGCCCGGCAGGCCAACCAAGATGATACGTAGGTCCGAAAGAAGTCTAACGAAAAAAGAACCTTTACTTTTGAGGCTGAAGGCATTATAATGGGTTCATTAAGCTTTATAATAGCTCTTCTTTTACTACCCTTATTGATATTCTATGTACCCCCTAAACAAGAAAGAAGGCTTCTTGGATGAGGATGATTTTGTCCAAAAGCGTTCTAGCTTATATGAAGAATTTTTAGCTGAAAGAGAAGAAATTTTGCGCCATAAATGGCTAGAATCTGAGAAATTGGGCCATGATATTGGGTTTGACAGGGCTCTAATGGATTGGATTCGTAAGTATAGAGACCATTGGCGTAGTGCACGAAAGCCTACAGGCCTGGCCCGGTAAGTTAGAGCCTTTGGCCTCGGATAAAGAGGCATAGGCCCAGACTTAGAAAAGCTATATTGGGCAGCCAGACAAGCAAGTCTGGACGGGCGTGGGGGTATTTTTCTGTCCAAGATAGGAGTACAAGGCAGGTATAATAAGCAAGAGCTAAAAGCAAAGCAAGGACCATGTTGACCATGGTTTCTTGACGGCTAACTTTAATCCCTAAGGGGATAGCTACGGATATCAGTGCTAGCACAGAAAAGGCCATGGCGAATTTTTGCTGAATTTGCAGCTGTATTTTCATATTGTAGGTGTAGCGTTCCTTAGCCCCAGGAGCCTCAGGGGGGAGGCTAGGTTGTTTGAGTGCTAGGAGCTCAGACAAGGTATGGAAAGCAAGTTTTCGATTATATTGGTAGGCACCTAAGATTTTGTCTAGAGGCAGGTCTAGAACTATTTCTCTAAATAGCAGGCTAGGAGAGCCATTTTCCTTAAAATTTTCCGTATAGGGGCTAGGGCGCCTTTCAGCGATTCCGTCTTGGACTGTCATTTGAATGACGTTTTTTGCCTCATTATAGTGCACAAAGCCCCGCTGAGCCTTAATGAAAACACTGACTTGCTTTTGAGAATTTAACTCCCAGAGCCAAAGGTCTTTTATCGAGGTATTGTTGTTTTCTGAAAGATAGATCACGTATCCAGGAAACTCGTGGATGAAGCGCTTTTCGCTAAGAAAACGTAAGGGGTTCTCTCTTATGATATTTAAAATGCAATATCGATATTTGGTATCTGCTAGAGGCGCGTAGTACAGGTTTACAAATAAAGATAGGGCAATGCCTCCAAAAGCTAAGACAAAGACGGGAGATGCTATATTCCAAAGACTAAAGCCAGCGGCCCTTGCGGCGGTAATCTCGTGCTGAGAAGACATACGGCCAAAGACCAGCAAAATAGCAGTGAGACAGCCCATAGGCAGGGCATAGGGCAAAACGCCAGGTATAATCAGCCCTATCATATACATAACAGTACCTAAGGGGAGCTTGGCACCGGCTATTTTATCACTCATATCCCTAAGAGCATTGCCCAGGACTAGTACTAGTATAAAAAAGCCTATAGATAAGAGGGCTGTGGCTAAGATTTGCTTAAAAATATATCGATGAAAGGTTTTCAAGTGTCAGGAAACGTAAATGAGAATCAACAGTGGAAAAGCTACGCAGGGTGTAGGGGCTGCTTCTTCCAAACAAAAGCCTAGCATGAGAGAGGCTGATAAATCAATATGTTTATTAGACCTCTTGCATACTAGCTGATGAAAAGCTCTGCTCTACGCTCAGTTCTGATGGCCTGCCGCCCGACATGTCGGGCGTCTCCCTATAGTTTCTAACTTCTGAACAAGAAAGGTTTATTTGCCTTGAGGTGTCAGGCGTAGTTCAAAGAGCCAAGCCTGAAAAAATAAGAAGGTCAATAAAGATTAACCTCTCACTTAGCTAGGGCCACATCTCCAATCAGCAATCCTGGCGAGAGTTTTTTCACCTTTTTACCTTAATCCTCGATGTATTTTTTATTTTTTTATTGTAAATTAAAAATTTATTTATTAAATGAGTTAAATGCGACTATAAATAGAAAAAAGCAGTCGCAGTCTTTGTTCAATATCCATAAAAAATAAACCAGAAAATTGCATGCATACGCAAACCAATATACCGAATACTGGCAGGAGTAATCTGCAAAATGCCAGTTTTGAAGCGGATCACAGCGTTGTGGAAGATCCAAAACAAGCTGATCAACTTATCAAACAAGAAGAAGCGAATCCAGCCATACAGCAAATGTTAGATAAAGTTCTCAGTGTTATAGTGGAGTTGGACGCTGAAACGAATGAGCAACAACAAGAGTCTCTGCTTTCCATCGCGCAAGATCCTAAGGAACCGACCCACAATCGCTTGAAGGCTATGGAGCTGGTTCAAGGTAGTGTCGAACGTGATACATTGGATGCGATGTGTCTTTCCATCGTCCAAAATCTTAAAGATAAAGAAGAGATAGGCTATTTCATAAAAGCTGCGGAGCTGATCCAAAATGATACCCAGCGCGCTGCAGCTTGTCTTTCCATCGTCCAAAATCCTGAAGTAGATGCCGAATATCTCCCATTTGTTATGGAGTGGATAGAAGACCGGATGAAAGACAATGCTCAGTGCGATACAGTTTATCTTTCTATTGCTCAAAATCCTAAAATGGATACCTGCTATCGCTTGTGGGCTGCGAGCCTGGTGATTGATCAAGCAATGCAAGCAGAATTCTATCCTGTTATTATTGTAAATATTTTGAGCATAAATGATTTTAGCTGTATGGATGATCTGATACGTTTTGTGGAATTAGATTTGACTGATGCTGGTGCTGATGCTGAAATAAAAGCTCAAGTCATAAAAACCATATGCCAAAATTGGCCTTTAGTGGAAGAGGAACAGGTTGGGAAGCATTTCGCACAATTGCGTAGCCTCTACGACGACGACTGGTTTGAATCGGATGACGCTGCGAGAGATGATTTCATTAAGGAGCACTTAGCAGCCTTTCGTAAACTGTACGAACTTGTATCGGATGACGTAGTGAGAGTGGATCTCATCACGGCTATCGTTACTCGAACTGAATTGGATGCAGGCTTTCGCAAAACAATAGTGGAAGAGAACGAAAAAGATCCAGTAGAACGAGAGCGCTTACTCAGAATTATAGAAGAAAAACAAGAAGGATCCTTAAGCGGCTCTTGCACAAAAAGGGCCCAATAGTTTCTAGAAAATAATAGGCTTTTTAAATGATTCAAAGGATACGCAAGCCTCTTCGTGTGAAGATCAGCTTCGTTTAGGTCTGACCTGAAAGCAGTTGAAATGACGTACGAGGTCTATTCATTCTTTCTTACCCAACACCCCAAATCCGTGCTTGCACATGCAGTCTATTATAAGACTTGCTTATTGAGGCGATTTGCTTGAAAAAACTGGGAGAATTTAACGTATAGACCCTGATCTTGCCTCTTGGCTTATGTTTATCCATATTTACCAGCGTTTTTTGAGAGGGACGCCTAAAAAAGACCTTCTCTTTCTTTTTTTACTTTTTGCCTGCCTTTACTGGGGGATGTCTGCCCTGCGACCCTTTGCTAACCCAGATGAAGGACGCTATGTGGAAATACCCCGGGAAATGCTAAGCACTGGGAACTGGGTAACACCTCGCCTCAATGGGATTTTGTATTTTGAAAAGCCTCCAGCGTTTTACTGGCTACAAGCGCTTGCTCTGGGCTTGGGAGGCATGAAGGAGTGGGTAGGGCGTTTTTGGAATTGTACCTTTGCTGTCCTGGGCATTTTAGCAAGCTATGGGATGGCTACTGTACTCTATAACCGAAGAGCAGGTGTGCTTTCAGCCTTATTTTTAGGCCTGTCACCCGTCTATTTTGCGATGGGACACGTCATTACCCTGGATATGCTCTTTTCTTGCTGCATTGCTTTTGGATTTTTTGCCTTTATACTAGGCTACAGGCAGCCGTTAGGGACTAGGAGGCGCTTTTTATGGTTTATGAGCTTTTATACAGCCCTTTCCTTAGGAGTACTGACAAAAGGCCTAGTAGCTATTTTAGTACCGGGGGCCATCTTACTTTTATGGATAATCCTCTGCCAAGAGTGGAGGACCCTAAAGCACTGCTACTTTTGGACAGGCCTTGGCTTAAGCCTTTTGCTAACGTTGCCGTGGCATATCTTGGCTGCGCTGGAGACGCCGGAGTTTACCTATTTTTATCTGGTGCATGAACAATTTTTGCGTTATCTAAAGCCCTTACATGGAAGAGGCCAGCCGATATGGTTTTGCACAGCTATGCTCTTTATAGGCTTTTTACCTGGGTCTTTCGTGTTGGTAGAGTATTTAGGCAAGGTCCTTTCTAGCCGATTCAGGCTGCTAAAACACAAAAAAGAGGAGGCACTCTTACTCCTTTGGGGGGTCTTTTTTATCGGATTTTTCTCGCTTTCAAAGTCTCAGCTAGTCCCCTATATCTTACCGTCCTTTTTCCCTTTTGCAATTTTGGTAGGGGGCCGGTTAGACGGTATTTTAGAGGGGAGGGAGGAGTTTTCGCGCTACTTAAAATTATCTTTTCAGGTATTAGGCAGCGCTTTACTGCTTCTAGGCCTAGTTTTGCCGGCTGTGCTCCTGTATGAAGGCTTTCCACGCAATACCGTATTTTTGGGGTGTATTTTAAGCGGTATTTTAGGTGTATTGTGCTTGTGTCTGTTAAAGTCTATGAAACAAGGTAAAGTGAGGGAGGTATGGCTCTGGCTGATGCTGGTCTTTATCTATATCGCTGGAAGCTGCAATTTTTTGCTGCGCTACGCAAGACCTTCTACCAAGCCTTTTGCCCTCTATCTTAGGCCGCTTCTGCAGCCAGGAGATCTAGTCTTTCAAGTATACAACTATTACCAAGACTTTCCCCCCTATCTTGGACAATTGACAGGAGTGGTGGATCGGCCCGATGAGCAGCGCTTTGGTCTTAGCCTAGAAGACCACAGGAAGCGCTACCTTACAGAGGCAGAATTTTTTAAACAATGGACAGGGGAGGCTCCTATCTATGCACTTATAAGGGCTAAGCACCTAGACCAGTTTATTCAGACAGTGAACGATCCCCAGTATACCCATATTTTAATGCAGGACAAAGACTATGTCTTACTAAAAAACCAAGCCTTTACACCTTCTTTATGAACGAGTCTTTTTTACCTTTTGCTAGGCCCTCTATCTCCGAAGCAGCTATCCAGGAAGTGGTAGAGTGTCTTCGCTCTGGATGGATCACCACCGGGCCTAGGACCCAGAAGTTTGAAACCCTACTAGCAGGCTGTTCTTCTGCAACAGCGGGCCTTTTTATGGCCTTGACTGCCCTAGACCTAGAGCCAGGAGATGAGATTATTACCACAGCGATGACCTTTGTAGCGACGCTAAACACCATTGTACAAGCGGGAGGCAAGCCTATTTTAGTAGATGTAGAGCCGCATACGTATAATATGGATATGTCTAGGCTGGAAACGGCTATCACTCCAAAGACTAAGGCTATAGTGCCCGTACACTTTGCGGGCCTACCCGTAGACCTAGACCCACTTTATGCCTTAGCAGAAAAATATAAACTACGCGTCGTAGAAGATGCCGCCCATGCGATAGGAACAGAGTATAAGGGTAGGCGTATCGGGTCTTTTGGGGATATTCAGGTCTTTAGCTTTCATCCCAATAAAAACATGACGACGATAGAAGGGGGAGCCATAGCCCTACGGGATGACGCCCTAGAAAAGCTATGCAAACACTTGCGCTTTCATGGCATAGATAGAGACGCATGGAATCGTTTCTCTAAGGAGGGTAAGCAAGACTATGATGTGATGATGGCAGGGTATAAGTTTAACTTTACAGATGTGCAGGCAGCCTTAGGCATTCACCAAGTAGCTGAAATAGAAGGGTTTATTGAAAAAAGAACAGCTCTTGTAAAGCGCTATTATGAAGCCTTATACGATTGTAAGGGCCTAGCCTTGCCCCAGGTACCGACCTATTCGCACCGGCATGCGTGGCACTTGTTTGCCCCTAGGGTAAGACCAGAGGGGGGTATGAGCCGGACAGATTTTATAGAAAAGCTGAAAGCAGCCAATATAGGCTCTGGCCTGCACTATAACGCTCCCC
>CAZEFS010000031.1:0-11310 GCA_964511545.1 uncultured Opitutales bacterium | reverse complement strand
CGTGGCTTCACAGCGCGCTAGCTCGCAGCACATCACCCGTATGGCTTGGCAACGGGGAGGCACCTGGAGGTTCGCAAGCTTTTCTACCGCAAGTGCGTAGGTCACATTATTATGCAGTGGCGAAAGGTAGTCCAGCCTATCGGTATAGGGGATAAACTGGTTGTAGGTCATGTTTTCGGCTATCTTCTCGTCGCCCCTATGTAAGTAGCCGATAACAGGCTCGCATTTCATGACCCTATCGCCATCCAGCTCTAGCATCAGGCGCAAAACCCCGTGTGTAGCAGGGTGAGATGGCCCCATATTTAAGAAGACACGCTCTCCTTCAGTGCTTTCAGTCTCTTCCTTGGGGTAGATCCATTCTTGACTATGCGTTTTTGTTTTCATTTCTGGGGGCAAGAAGGTTTTATTTTAGCTTCTGTCCAGCTCTCATCTAAGGCTTGGGGTTCTGCTTGGCTAGCAGTTTCTTGGCCACTAGCCCTAAAGGGCCCGCCCATCATAGGAGCAGCTATCACCTTGGCTTTTGTAGCCTCTGCCACATCAGGAGCGGGGAGATCTGTCTCTATACCTGCTAAGGGAAAGTCTTTGAGTAAAGGATGATAAGGATAGCCCTCCCACATTAAAATGCGCTTCAGGTCTGGGTGGCCCTGAAACTGTATGCCAAACATATCAAAGGCCTCACGCTCGTGCCAATCCGCTGCCGGATAAAGGCGGCTGAGGGAGGGAGGCGGCATGTCATTTTGAATATGCATAATCACTCTTATGTAAGATTTGTGAGTGCTAGACAAAAGGTGCACCGCCAGACTAAAGCGCGAAGCTCCTGGCCAATCCGCAAGACTTAGCCCCCAGTCTACACAGGTGAGGTCCATCAACATATCGTAACCATGGACGCTTTTCAGAACCTCAAATAGGGCTAGATAGTCTTTATGAAGGACTTCCACCTCGGGCATATCCTGACTCACTCTTTCTTTTAAATCAGGCAAACGAGCCCTTAAGTCATTCAATAACGTAGTAGTCATAGGGGTTGAGTTAGCCTTGAGAGGGAGGATTCTTTGGAAATTTTTTCTTGCAGGGCCATCATGCCATCCAGCAAGGCTTCGGGCCTTGGCGGGCAGCCACTGATGTAAATATCCACGGGTACCACACGGTCGACGCCTTGCAAAACTGCATACGAGCGGTACATCCCCCCTGTAGACGCACAGGCCCCCATAGCCACTACCCACTTGGGCGCAGCCATTTGCTCATAAATGCGTCTCACTACTTCGGCCGTCTTGTAGGTGACCGTGCCGGCTACTATCATGCAGTCGGACTGACGGGGCGAAAAGCGCATCACCTCCATGCCAAAGCGGCTCATATCAAAGCGAGACGCAGCGCCCGCCATGAGCTCTATCGCACAACAGGCTAGGCCCATGGGCATAGGCCAGACAGAATGCTTTCGCACCCAGTTGATCACCGCATCCGCTTTAGTGATAATCACCTCCCCCTCAATCTTACTATTATAGTGATAGGCTGTAGGGGAGGAAGGCTGAGAGGTAGGTGTATGCATACAAGCACAAGTTAAACTAACTGAATGAGTTTAGAACTCCTCAGAAAAGTAGCAATGTAATTTTGCATATTTGCATGCGTTTTCTGGAAGGTTCATCTAATCAGCAACGCAATTTATTAGCAAAACTCAGTATGACTCCCTAGCAAACGAAGACCTCCTTTAACGATAGCCATAAAAAAGCCCAAGGAAGAAAGTATTTATCTTTCCTTACCTTGGGCTTAAATGCATTATGATCTAAGGCTGTAGATTACAGCTAGCTTGAATAGCCGTACCTATTCATCACTAGCATTAGGAGCAGATAGTTTCATTTTCTTAAACCGTGTTTCCATCACATGATCTTCTTCAGTAAGAAGCAATAGATCATCCCGCACTCTCTCATTTGTCACGTAAGTTCTTAAAATATCCTGACGCAAATCTACAGGGATAGTGGCATCCAGGGCAATAGCCTCTAAAATACCACCTGCTGGTGCTTTGCGCTCTTCAGGATGCTCTTCTAGATAGTCCTCCAAGGCATACTTTTGGAAGTCTAGAGGACAGTTTTGATTCTGTAGCAGATTAAAGATAAAGACCTTTTTAGTCTCTTTATCCCATCCTGGAGCCTTATAAAAATAGTCGAACCGATCTTCTAAAGCTGCTTTCAAATTAGGAACAGAATTACCCCAATTATGACTAACTTTTTTTGAAAAATTTAACATAATTATTTTTCTCTCCCGCTCACTTCCATTAATAAAAATTCCACCTAATAAATCAGTAAAATCGTTCATATTCAGAACAGGCAAAGAATTAAAGAACTCCTTAAGTATGCTGCTTCTTAACTTAGGGGCATTCTGTATTATGGTAGTATCATTACAGGCTCTAAGACGTTGTTTTAGAAGAACACCATATTCGAAGGGAAGCTCCATAGCATAGCTATATTTTTCATATTTATCACTATACTCAAAATAAGTATAGGGGTAATTAACTAGCAAATCCTCCAGTAGTGTCAGCTTGAGCGAAGAATCATTGATAAGTTTTGCAAGTGCTATTTTATCTTCAAGTTTAAAGAAAGGGCTACTTACCATAGCAGATAAGGCCTCATCCTTTACTAGACCAGCCTTCATCAACTCTACAATCTTCATTCGAAAAGGAGAGAGCAAACTATCATACTTGACTATCTGTGCACATAGCTCTAATCGAAGGTCCTCAGAACAGCTCCGCAGGAAGTCTAGCAAATAAGGAGACTCGAAATATCCAGACATCAGTTGACAAAAGTCTTCCGAAAAAATAGCACAACACAGCTGTATTTTCTCATCTAAGGGTATATCCAGTAGTTGCAATACGCCTAAGCGTATCTTACAAAGACAGTCACTCTTCGCAATTCGTATATAAAGCTTGTTTTGAATAGACATTGGGAAATCTCGCAGAAGAAACTGGAAACTCCCAATTTCATATTGATTCAACCCATTGCTCAATAATGGCAGAAGGATATTAGAAAGACAGAGTTCTTTCTCTTCTAAGGATAGCTTTGTGGCCTTTAAAACTCCGATCCTTAGGAGGAATGGGCACTGATTGCTATCCACTATCAAACGATATAAATTCTGCCGTATAGGCTCTGCAAAGTCCTTGATGAGATCTTGAAATTTTTCTAATTGCGAAGGATGAAAAGCCTCTATATCTATATGCGACTGCAGTACTCTTTTTAGAAAATCGGCTTGCCTTTCAGGATTAGGAATTTTGTGAGCATCTGTATAAGCTTCCCATATATTTTGAGCAGTATAGGTTTTATCATAAATTAGATCTTTTTGGACATCCTGAAGGAGCTTCTCAGCTGCTGTACGGATATCGTCAGGCACATTTGGATGCTGAACAATACGCTCTAATACCTTTTCCTTTTTTTTAGGATCGGTAATCGAAGAAATAGTTTTTAAATCCTCTTGCGTGAACGTTGCTTGAGGGTCATTACGCATTAAGCGCGTGAAATGACGGTCAGAAATTTGGAGCTGTGATGCCTGTTGTAAGCCTTCAGGCCTGTTAGCAGCATTATTCAGCTGGCTAACAGTAGGATTAGATGTCCCTACATTATTCTGCATACGAGGAGATGTAGTAGGTTTATTGCTATTTTGATTATTTATAGGATTCATATCATTTTAGATTTTGCTTCTAATTAAATTACAAATAACTTAATAATAATGCATAAAAAATCAATAAAAATACTACAAAAAAATAAGCCACTAAAAAGTCATTCTAAATAAAAAATCCCGCGGAATCCTAATGACTAAAAAGTTAAGCCTCCTGAAATAGACCTCTTGCGGACCCTCTTATCTTGGTTTGTGGGCAGGAGAAAATAAACGAGGAAGCGGAGCTGCACAAAAGCGCATAGTCAATTCAGTTGATGTCTGAGAGTTATGATAGGCCCACTAAAGCTTTTAATAAATAGATTCTATGATTCTTGAGCTCGCAAATATCAGCTTAATTTGCTATAACTAAGAATTCCGATTTTATTTTTGACGAACTTAAGACACAAAAGACAGTACTTATGCAAGAGGACTAGTGTGCTTCTTGACTAGAAGCGTGAACTTGGATTCAAAGATCCTCTCTATTTCCCCTAAATATCCAGTTTCTGCATGAGAGCATCGGGTAGCTCTAGGTTGTGAAAGACAGCTTTTACGTCTTCTAGAGCCTCAAGCGCGTCTATCATCTTAAGGATTTTCTGGGCTATGGCTTCTTCTGATACCAAGACGCTTGAAACAGGCTGGTAAACAAGCTCTGCTGACTCAGGCTTTAGCCCCTTGGCTTCTAAACAAGAACTTAACTTATCAAACTGAACAACGGGGCAGAGGAGCTCGAAATGCCCTTCATGCGTCATACAATCGTCTGCTCCCGCATCTAGGGCAAGCTCCATAAGCTTCTCTTCATCGATTTGATCTTTAGGAATGACAAACTGCGCAAGATGGTGAAAGCTAAAGCTAAGCGCGCCGGCACCCGCTAAATTGCCCCCATTTTTTGAGAAAATGGTCCGCATCTCTGTTGCGCTGCGGTTCTTGTTATCGGTAGTCAGTTCCACAATCACCCCCACCCCACCCGGAGCATAGCCTTCATAGAGGAGCTCCTCGATAAGTTGGCCTTCTAGGTCTCCTGTACCTTTTTGTATAGCTCTTTCAATATTATCAACTGGCATATTTAAGGCCTTAGCCTTGGATATAGCCGTTCTAAGCCTTGTGTTAAACTGAACATCCGCTCCTTGACGAGCCGCTATGGTAATTTCTTTGACCACTTGGCTAAAAACCTTAGACTTTTTAGCGTCTTGTGCCGCCTTGTGGCGCTTGGTATTGGCCCACTTGCTATGACCTGCCATGGTAAAACCCTACCTTAGCCTTTCTTAAAAGGGTTAGGAGGAGGAAGCTTGGGGTTGAGTGGAGCTTCCGCACCTACGGCCTTTGCAGTGAAAGACTGCTGCAGAATAGTCAGTAAATTCTGCACTGTCCAATACAAAACAAGGCCCGCCGGAAAGTTATAACAGAAAAACAAAAACATAAAGGGCATAAACTGCAAGAGCTTGCGCTGCATATCATCCGTACTTGGCGAAGGCATCAGTTTCATCTGATAGTACATGGTAACGCCCATGAGCAGAGGCAAGGGATTAATCGGGAAACCAGCCAAACGGTAGACGGTATCTGGTACTGAAAGATCTTGTACCCACAAAAATGGGGCAAAACGCAGCTCTGAGGCTGTACGCAGCATAAAATAGAGGCCTAAAAATATCGGTAACTGGACGATGAGCGGCAAACAACCTGCAGCTGGGTTGACCTTGTACTCCTTAAAGAGCTTCATAGTTTCTGCCTGCTGCTTTTGCGGGTTATTCGCGTATTGTTGCTTAATAGCCTTCAAAGGGCCTTGCAAGGCTGCCATACGCTTAGAGGAGCGTACTTGGGCGGTAGTCAGCGGCCACAAGAAGAGTTTTATGAGCACCGTAACAGCAATGATCGTCAGCCCCCAGTTAGGAATAAGCTTGTGCACCACAAGCATGACACTCAGTAAGAACTTACTCACTATACCAAAAAATCCAAACTGCATGATGAGCTCCTGGTTATCGCCGAGGTTTTCTAGACGGCGAAGTTCTTTGGGGCCTACGTAGTAGCTCATATTTAAGCACTTGGATGCTCCCTTTTCTAGGGATCCTAGAGAGAAAAGCAGACTACCTGTGATACCTTCTTGCGTGGAATTGGCAGTATTGAGCTCTGTGGGCCTTACAAAAATACCCAAAGCAGGAGATTGTGGAGTGAGCACGCTAGCAAAAAACTGATTTTTCACTGATGCCCAGCGCACAGGAGACTGCTGGATTTTATGGGATAAGGCTGACCGACTGCCCATACCTAAAAAGCCTTTACTATCTCTAAACTCACTAATTTTCACAAACTCTGCTTTCTTACCGTTGTAGTAACCAAAATTGAGGTATTCGCCAGTAGTATCACCCTCTGTTTCAGGAAAGCTACCGACGTTGACAAAAATACGTTTTAGATCAAATACTGCTTCGGTTTTGTTAGAAAAGCGAGTCTCATGCTGGATGGAGTACGGGTCTTTCTGAGCAGGATCCAGGCTTATTTGATAAGCGCGTATCACCTCTAATCCCTCTGGGCTTGTATATTTAAAGCGAATGAGAGAGGGAGACTGGTCTACAAGCTCGTAGGCAGGAGAAAACTTTTGAGGGAGGCCATCCTCAGAGAGGGCTAAAGACAGAGCAGGCTCATCCGTCTCGGCATTAAACACAAAGGGCTCTGGGCTATAGATAACCAAGGGATACTGCTTGAGGCTAATGTCCTTTATCGCCCCTCCCCTTGTTGTAAAGCAAACGGCTATAGTCTCATTCTCAAGCGTATACAATTGCTCCTCTACTTCTTCAGCATTGCTAAAGGCCAAAACTTCTTCTTTCTTTTGCACCAAGGAAGGAGCCTTTTCAAGGCTATCCCTGTCAGTGCTAGTAGCTAGAGACAGACTTTCTTCTGGCATGGCTTTAGCCTCTACTCCTAAAGGCTCCACCGCCACATAGTGCTGGCTTTGCCAAAACATAAGACCAAAGCCTAAGGCTAGAAGGATAGCCCCTAAAGAAATATATTTTTTATCCATAATACCGTTTAAAAATTGCTAAGACAGAATGTCATTGCCGATGAGCTTTTTTGAAAAAGCCAACAGAAGGGCTCAATCTAGATTTTTTTTTGGCAGAAGGTCAAGCCCTCCTTGATGCCAAGGGTGACATTTTGCCAAACGCCGTAGGGTATACCAGAGTCCTTTGCAAACAGAATAAGAAGAAAAAGCCTCTCTTGCATACTCGGAACATGTTGGATAAAATCGGCATGTATGGCAAGTCCCCCCTATGAAACACTTGAAACCTTCAGACACTACATGCTGGTATAGCCAGATACACCCTAAACAAAGCGTGCGTAGGCTACAATGGAAGGAGTGGCTGAGGGCATTTCTCATAAACATACCGTTTATCTAGAGGTTTTCTGGGTTGAGTCTAGACTGCTGGGCTTTAAAAAGCCAAGCTTTTTTGCAAGCAGATACCAAAGTTGTCCGTGTGTGCTTGCAGAATAGCCTAATAATAATAATTCTTGTAGCGATAGTAGCCATAGCCTGGTGTTCCCTCACCTATACCGTTGATGACCATGCCGAAGACATTCGCTTGCCTTGCCTCAAGGATCTGCATACTTTGGCGAAGCTTCTGAATAGACGTAAGGCCAGATCTTACAATCATAATCACAGCATCCAGCTTTGGAGCTAGGCTAGCAGAGTCTGTAGCTGCTAGGAGAGGGGCACTATCAAAAATAATACGATCAAATTCGTTTTGTGCTTGTGCCATAAAGGTACTGAGTTCTGCCTTTAAGAAAAACTCACCCGGTTGCTCTGGATGAGCCCCTAGTGGGAAAACGATCAAATTAGGATAGGTGGTAGGATAGGTAAAGTTTCTCCAATGGCTGAGGTCAGCCATGGCCTCAGATAGGCCCGGCTTATCTTGCAGCTCAAATAAGCGGGAGAGGTTACCCCGCCTTAGGTCGCCATCGATGAGTAAAATTTTTTCCCCTGTTTGGGACAGGGTAATGGCTAGATTTGCCGCTATGCTAGACTTACCCTCACCCGGAAGTGAACTACAAATAATCAGCGTTTTTAGCTGCTGGTTTTCTTGTCTAAACAAGATAGAAGAGCGCAAGTTGCGAAAAGCTTCAGAAAAAGGAGGTGGATTGCCTTCTGCTTTTAAAAGCGAAGCAGGACCACTGAGCCCATTTTCAAGCCTTAACTCTGGGATTTGAGTCAGGACTGGCTCCTCAAATGACATCGCTACATCTACAGATGAAATGATACGATCATCAAAGAAATCCACAATAATAATAAAACCGCACCCTAAAAGCATTCCTATAACCATACCCGTTAGGATCCCCAAAACCCAATTTCTAGGAGCTTCAAGAGCTGGCTCTGCCTTTTGAAGGATTTGTATCGTCTCGAGGTTCACATTTTCATTGATTTCTAATTTCTGGATATGCGTTAAGAGGCTAGCATATAAACTCTTAGTCCTATCTAGGGCCATTGTTAAAAGCTCGTATTCAGCCTGAATTTGCGAAGACTGCAAGACACTTTCTTCAGACTCTTGGATGGTAGCCTGGATCGTCTCTAGCTGTTTTTTAAGAATATTCAGGTTGGACTGGGCTACCTCCAGGTTGCGGTACAAAAGCAGGTCCAAAAAGTTTTGTAGGCGTTCTGTTTCCTCTTTTATAGCTTGTATCTTAGGATGCTCTGGTTTCAAAAATCTTGCAAAATCATCCAGTATAATTTGAGATTTCAAGAGTTGTTTTTGTGTATCAAAGTATTCTTTACGAAAGACTTCATTGACAGGTAGCTCCTCCAATAACCCGCTAGTACCCACCCCATTCGAGCCCAGTTTTTCATTAGCCCCATCTGCACTGAAGCTTCCTCCTTGCGTCATCAAGCTGGACTTATCCAAAGATAATGTTTCTAAAAATTTGATCTTTGTTTTTAGCCGTGCTTCCTGGTCTTTTAGTTCTGAAAGATAGCGTGTACCAGCTGTGCCTTGGGCCTCCCAATAGGCAAGATTGTACTGCTTCTTAAAATCAAACATAGATTTTTGCTGCTCTTCTTGCTCTTTTTTTAATCTAGAGAGCTCAGCTGTGAGTTGGGCTATCGTAGCGAAAGAAGTTTCCTGACGCTTATCTCTTTTAAACTCGATAAACTCTCCCATAACAGCGTCTAAGAAAAAGCGGGTATACTCTGGGTCTGTGCCAATGGCTCTGAGCTCAAAAATACTGGTTTTGGGTACTTGGCTGGCTGAGAGACTCACCTCACCGCTTAACTTAGGGTACTCCTGCTTGAGGTAATTTTTTGCACCCTGAATCACCTCCATACTCATCATGATTTCTACCTGAGTTCCAAAAAAATTAGCTAACTCCTCACTATAGGAAACCCCATCGGGTAAGCTTAAACGAGCACTCACCATCATCCTTCCCTTAGAAATATAACGTAAAGGCTGGTGGCCTATTTTGTAATATTGCACTACCGCTCCTGCGAGCATGAGGATCAATACGAGCCAAGCGTATTTTCTAAGCAAGAGCCAGTAACGATAGCTTTTATTAAAAAAGACTATGCTCACATTCGAAGACTCTTCTGTATCAAATCCTTTAATTTTAGCCATAGGATTCTACCAATTAAATAAACGCTTGGGAACGATAATAAAATCTCCATCGATGACTTCTGGATCCTTGTCCAGCTGCCCTTTTTCAAGCACGGCAGCCACGTCTACATGAAAGGTCTGGATAAGGCCTGTATGGGGATCCTTACGTACCAGTTTTACTTGAGTATCATCAGCAAAATCCGCAAAACCTCCTGCAGCCAAGATAATTTTGGCCACTGTATTCTTTTTTTCAGGATCTAGGGGTATGGTCCCGACTTTATTGACTTTACCTCCTAGATAAACAAGGCTTGGAGACAGCTTATCCTCTTCTGAATCTAGGCTTAAAAAAACAGTAGCTTTTTTATAAAAACTGTCTTCTAAAGCAAGAGTGATGCTCGATTGTATCTCAGCTAAAGTCTTTCCCGCAACAGACAATTCTCCGTAATAGGGTATACAAATAGTACCAGCTTCGCTGACTTGTAGCTTGATGGGAGGGTCTCTATCTTCTAGGACTCTGTAGAGTAAAAGATCTTTTTTACGAATAACCGTGTCCTTTTGAGAAACAGTTGCTGGGATAGGCACGGGGGGCAAGGAGGTCTCTAACGTGACTTCAGCTAATAATACTCCCTGAAAGAAGCATAAGCAACAGAAGACATAAAAGAGGCTAGACTTAAAAAGCGAGAATCTAACTTGGAACCAAAGAGAGGGTAGCATAAGAAGGCAACAGATCCAATCATAGCACCTATATCAAAGAAGGCAAGCCTAATACCCATAGCTGAGGCATGGACCAAAAGGCTTAGCTGGTTTTAATTGTTTGAGGGACAGTTGTCTTTCGAGTCAATAAAAGCTCGCCTCGAGCTAGCCGAACATCCAAGAGCTGTGAAAACAAATAATTGAGCTGAGGCACTTCTTTATTCTCCGAATAGAGCAATTCTAAAACTAACCTATCCAAAGCGAAAATCTTCAGTTTTTCCAAGGGAATAGGTATCCATCCTAAGCTCATGCCTTGCAACTCCAGTCTTAATGCACCTTTCTCTTGAGTCGGGCGGAGGGTCGCCTGGGCAAAGAGAGGCAAGGAAAATGTCTTTCCTAGATGCAAGATCAGCGGCTGTGAGAGAAAAATGCCCTCTTGCTGCACACAAAAGCTAGGGGGCAGAGGCCGTTCTAGGTGGAGCATTTTTTGAAGAGCCTTGAAACTAGGATGATTCACTTTTAGACCCAGTCTCACAAGCCCAGGGGGGAAGGCCTGGGCTGCCCAGCTATTCAGGTCTAGGTTTGAAAGGCGCACTTTCGCTCCATCTTCTTCAAAGAGGCGTTTTCGTTTTTCCACCCAGGACCGTTCCAAAGGCTTTTTATCCTTTACCCAGTAGACATAGCCCTTATTCCTGGCTAAGGGAAAATCCTCCACGATCTTAGGGCCCTTCAATAGAAAAGCAAGAAAGGCCAAACTGGCCCCTAAGCTGATATAGGAACTCAGCCTAAATACTAGGCCCAAGATAGAAAAAAAAGACAGCCGTAAGGGAGCTTTGGCCTCAGGCTTTGGAGGAGCTAGAGTAGCAGGAGGGGGAGAGGGAAGCATAATCACAATTTATCCCTTAGAGCTTAATATTTTTTTAAAAAAAGGCAAAACCAATCTCTATCCCAAAGGATACCTTCGTATACAGATAGCTGTTTATGCTTGGAGATCTATAGTACTGCACTATTATCACGCACGATACATAAAGCATTCGTGCTATCTAGGGTATGTTTATACAAAACTCTACCATCTTGAGAGATTTCCGCTTCTAGTTTTTGAAATTCATTTTTTACAGGCCTCAAAATCAGCTGATCTATCGTCTTTTGTAAATTGACCCGTACAGAACGTTGATCCAAAGAAGCCATAGGCTCGCACATTAAGTCAGGCACCTCCGTATCTGCAAAGACCAATTTTAGCGCCATGCTTGTATCATTCCAGAAAAAACTGGTCACTTCTACTCCTGACACAATGGCATCCTTTCGAAGGTCTCGAGCCAGGGTGTGTGTCGTCATGCAGACAGTAGACCTCTTGCATAACCATTGTCTTTTGATCTGTGAGTTCGTCAAAAATAAGCTCGGAATCCTCATGTACGCT
>CAZEFS010000030.1:916-11472 GCA_964511545.1 uncultured Opitutales bacterium | reverse complement strand
CTATAGCTAAGGCTATTTCTTTTTGTTCTGCATAGAAATCAGCTAGTTTTTCTAAGGCAGCTTCTCCGCCCTCCTGGCGGTAAAGCCCTTCTAGTTTTTCCAGGATCTTGGCTGCTTTCCCGACTTCAAACGCCTCTTTGAGCTTCTCTATAGCCAAATCTATTTTACCTTTTTCTGCATAAAAATCAGCTAATTTTTCTAAAGCAGCAGCGAGTTCTGTTGCATCCCCTAGTTGCCGCGTTACCTCTACCCAAGCCTTCAAAGGAACCTCATAGACGGCAAGGTCGCAGGCGACTTTATAGGCAGCTTGCGCCTCTTGCAAGGCCCCTTGTTTTTGATACAATTCCCCTAAATAATAAAAGGCCCGAGCAGCTTTTTCTCGGTATACGCTTGCTTTCGCTTCATCTTTCAAGGAAGCGCTGATCTTCTGTAAACACTCTCCATACAGTTTATAATGCTCTGCGTCTTCCGTGTGCTTTAAGGCCTTTTTATAAGCTTTTTCTGCATCCTTAAAGTCTCCTAGCTCCTCATAATCTTGGGCATGCTTTAAAAGTATCCCTACTTTCTTGGTATTCATCGCTTCATCCGCTAGTTTCTCCATATACGGCTCTCCCGGCTGTATGGGCTGATAGTCTGGTAAGCTCCAATCATCTGTCACCAAGTGCTCTGTCGAGCCTTGTGGAGTACTACTAGCACTATACTCCTGCAAACTCCTCGAAGCAGGATGGGCAGACAAATCCGCCGCATTTTCTAAAGGCGGCACCGGCCTTGCCTCAGGCTGAGCCCCCTGCTGGCTTGCATCCGCAGCCGTATTCGGTGCAAAGGATGCGTTATGGGTATGATTCGGTTGAAGATGATTGCGTTCCATAAGAGCTCAGTGAGTGTTTTTTGGAATGATGGATTTCGTTGGCTTGCTGTGTGCTAAAACTGAATAGTTTTACTGAATATACAAAACCAATAAATAAACACACGTTTTACGATTTCTAGTGCACGCAATCACAACAGTCAATAGATTTTTGAAAATTTTTTAATTCCAAAAAATCTACCACCATTTTAAAACATTAGCCCTAAACTCCCCCTAAGACCAGCTCACCCTTCAAGCTACTGACGGTAGCCTCGGTGATCCTTACCCTCACAAGCTCCCCCACTAAACGCTCTGTAGCGGTAAAAATTACCTTGCGGTTGCCTGGATTACGCCCCATGTAGAGGTTTTCACCGCGCTTTGCCGGAGCTTCGACCAGGATTTCCTGTACAGTCCCTAATAAGCTTTGATTGCGCGCCAAAGAATGCTTTTCTAAGATATCCAAAAGGGCCTGATTGCGCCTTTCTTTGACCTCTTGAGGGACTTGGTCTGGCATCGTAGCCGCTGGGGTGCCCGACCGTATGCTATACTTAAAGATATAGGCCATATCAAAGCGCAAAGCATCAAAAAGTACGCGTGTTTCCTCAAAATCCTCATCCGTCTCCCCCGGAAAGCCAACGATGATATCTGTTGAGAGATACATATCCGGAACTGCCTGCCTGAGCTTCTCTACAATCTGCGTATAGCTCTTGGCTGTGTAGGGACGGCGCATCAGCTTCAATATACGGTCTGACCCACTTTGGAGAGGCAGGTGTATATACGGGCAAAGCTTTGGCAAATAGGTATAAGCTTCTATCAAGTCTTGCTTAAACCCCTTAGGATGGGGTGAGGTAAAACGAATACGCTCTATGCCCGAAATCTCATGAATCGCTTCTAAGAGCTGCACGAAGGGGCTCTTACCATCCTTAAAGGGAAACTCCCTGAGGCCATAGCTGTTTACCGTTTGGCCCAAAAGGGTCACTTCCTTGACGCCTTCAGCGGCGAGCTCTTGTACCTCTTCCAAAATAGCCTCCATAGGCCGGGCCCGTTCTGCACCCCGGGTGGTAGGCACTATGCAAAAGGTGCAGTGCATATTACACCCCTGCATGATAGACACAAAGGCGCTTGCCTTTTTTTGATCTGAAAGGTGGTTTCGGATGGTATTTTGTGAGTCTTTCTCTTCCTCAATATCGATCACTGTACTAGGCCGTGGGCCCTGGGCCTGAAGCGTGTGGATAATGTTATCTAAATGGTCTGGGATTTGGTGAAACTTTTGGGTACCGACTATCAGGTCTAGGTCTGGCAGGCTATCCAGAAGGTCTTGCCCCCGGTTTTGTGCCATACAGCCCATGATGCCCACGATAAACTTTTGATTACGACGCTTGCGCTTATTGAGGTGCCCTGCTTTGCCAATGGCCTTTTGCTCAGCCTGGTCTCTAACGCTACAGGTGTTGAGGAGCACAATATCCGCATCCTGCTCGTTGTCTACCAAGCTATAGCCGCGCTTTCGCAGCATAGCCCCTACCGCCTCTGAATCTCTCTCATTCATCTGGCAACCATAGGTTTTGATATGCACTCTATTCATAAAAATCAAAAATTAATCCACTAAAAATAGTTTTGATCCAAAAATAGGAGGGAGGGTCAGTTTATTTTTATGGGATTCATAAGGTAATAAAATTATTCAAAGAAATAATACACAATATTTCTTTAAATCCGTTTTTTTTAGCATTAATAGGTTTTATGGCGTTATAGAACCTCATTTGCTGCTACCTAAAAGGAATCAAGGCCTTTAAGCAAATCAAAAATTCAGCTAGTGTGTTTCCGCATTAAACCGCTTGCGAAAGTAAGTATCTTGGTTTCGAAAGAGGTCTAATGAAACAAAAATAAGTACAGCCGAAGCAAGTTTTTTAGCATTGAGAAAAATTTTCAAAAAAAGTGTTGACTTTTTCAATTTCGTACACTATTAGTCGCAATGCGTGCTTTAAATTATTAATTTTGTAGCGGACCTAGCCTTATCCCATCTAAGCGATACAATGATTTGTTTTTAGTACACAATAATCTAATTAAACCTATAAATCTAAAGAATCTTAATCTTATATGGAAAGAAATAATCTTCAGCCTAGTCCTAATAATAGTCCATCGTTTGTACCTAATTTTGCTCCTAACGCGGAGCAGCAGCAGGCGGCTAACCCTCAGGCAGGGCCCGTGCCGCCTTTGGGAAATGCTCCAGACTTGTATGCCCATCCTCCTGTCAGGAATTTACAGGATTATAGTGCTGTAGCAGGGGAAACAGATACCTTCAATCTGCCAGAGTACCAACCCGTAAAGCCAGGGGAGCCTTATATGGGAAAACAACAGGATGAGTCTCTGAATACTAAGATAGTGGAGACACATTTAAAACATGCTCAAGAGCATGAAAATTTAGGATTGTTTCAAGATGCAGAAAAAACTTATAAAAAAGCCTTAAAGTATACGGATAGCGCCGAGCATTATAAGCTGTATGGGGAGTGTTTAAGGGCAATCTACCTCAATCTTTCTCAAATTCCTTTGAGTCCGGAAAAAGATGAAGCACTGGAAAGGGTATATAAAGAAAAAGCGGCTAAGGCCTTCTATTATTTGGGTGATTTGTATGAAAAAGACGGGTCCTTCTTGGCAGCCCAAACGGCCTACAGAGCCTCGAGCGAGCTTGCTTGGCACGAGGTTCCTTTACAGGCTTTAGTAGCTGTAGCCCGGCAAGTAGGGGAAACGGGAGATATCGTGGATACTTTAGAAAAACTAGCTGACTTTTATGTAGCAAAAGGTAAAATAGACTTGGCCATAGAAAAGCTAGAAGAGACACTTCAAGTAGAGAAATCTATTAAAATATTGCAAAAGTTAGAAGTGCTTTGCGGGCAAGCGGGCGGAGAGGATAGCCAGCTCAAGGTGAATGAAAGTCGTATACAGCAGTTTGAACTGCAAATCAGTGAAGATCCTAACAACATAAGCATATATAGAGACTACGCGTGGTTTTTGAAAAGCATTGCAAGGCACAATGAAGCCAGAGCCGTTAAAAAACGTATGGATGCAGTGTTGCAGGGCCTACAACAAAACCTGCAGACTCTAGAGCAAAAAGCTCTAAAGCAAAAAACTAAAATTGGAGAACAAAAGGGTAGGATTCAATTCCTGGAACAAAAAATGGAATTACTATACAAAAAAGTGTTCTCTTTAGATTTTAGTCAGCAGCCTGATGTTCAAGATGCAGATTTAATACCCTTGCTAAAGAAAAATCCTTCTCTACAGTTTTTGAACTTAGAAAGCTGTACATATCTGACGGATGCTGTGTTAGATATCCTTCCTGAGTATTTTGAAAACCTGGAAGAGCTGAATCTAAGGAGATGTACAGGGCTAACAGATGCAGGAATCGATGCCATTGCAGAAAATGCATCTAAGCTCAAGCGCCTGACCTTAGACCACTGCCCAGCTACGACTATAAAACTGCTCCACAAGCTGAACGCAAAAGGAATAGCTTTCACCATTGAAGGCCTTAGTTTCAAGAAAAATAAACTAGATTTATCGGCCCGCAAGGATGATCTTACAGATGCGGAATTGTTGGAAGCTTTAGAAGCCAACCCTGAAATAACAGAGTTGAAATTATACGAATGTAAAAAAATAACGGATGCAGGCCTAGCTCCACTTAAGAACTTTCAGTGGCTTACTTCCTTAAACTTGTATCATTGTAACCAGCTTACGAATGCGGGCTTGCAGCACCTGAAAAGCCTCACTCAGCTCACGTCGTTATCCTTGAGTAGTTGTTACCAGCTTACCGGTGAAGGCTTGCAGCACCTGAAAGGCCTCACTCGGCTCAAATGGTTAGACTTGTCCTATTGTAACCAGCTTACGGATGCGGGCTTACAGCACCTGAAAGGCCTCACTCAACTCACCTACTTAAGCTTGTCCTATCCTGACCAGCTTACGAATGCGGGCTTGCAGCACCTGAAAGGCCTCACTCAGCTCACCTCCTTAGACTTGGGTAGTTGTAGCCAGCTTACCGGTGAAGGCTTGCAGCACCTGAAAGGCCTCACTCAGCTCACGTCGTTATCCTTGAATAGTTGTAACCAGCTTACGGATGCAGGCTTGCAGCATCTCGCAGGCCTGACTAAGCTCATCTCTTTAACCTTGGTTGGTTGTAACACTATTACTAGCGGTGCTAAAGAGGAGCTTAAAAAGCAGATACCAGGGCTAACGATACATGAATAGGAGGCCAGATTTGCTGGTATCTAAGCTTTGACCAAGGCTTTGGGGTCCTTTTCCTTATAGCTGGGTAAAGGGCCTAATGATAAACTGAACTGTTTACATTATCTCTCTGTTTTATGCTTCCTATGCACCTTAATTCTTTTTTTAGGTAAGTGCGAGAGCATTTAACACGTTAATACAAGTGCTTATCATGAATAACACTATAATGTTATTCATTTAATACTTGCTTTAAACTATTATTGATAATAAAATATCATTATTAATTTTTATTTTGTAACCCTCTACCCCTTATATTATGCCTAAAATCAAATCTGCTGTATCTACGGCTATAAGTTACCTCAAGCCTAGTAACATCATTAACGCCGCTAAATGCTCAGGCCAAATCGTCGAAGCAGCTGGTAAAGCAGTGGAATTTGGAGGAAAAGGCATTAAAAACCTGAGCTCTGAAGGTAAAAAACTCTTAGATTCTTATATCAAATACCTCAATCAAAAGAATCCGGATAACGTTAAAGAAAATAATGAATTTGGCAAAGGAATGGAAAGCCTCTTTAACTTGATCACTAGCTCAGCAGAATTCGCAGAGCACGTCGGTCATGATATCTCAAATATGGGACACAACGTATCTCATCTTGGAGAACCTTCAGCTAAAGGAGATAAATATTTAGGCGATTCCAATTCACCACCTATGATTAAAGCGTAACTCCCTACTGCGACCGAACTCTTATACGATTATAACTCTTTCGCGCAGTGTCGAGCTTGACCTCGGCCCAGCGGGCAAAACGAACAAAGGGAAGGCCTATGAGCAGGTATATCAGGCTAACGAGTATGCCTATGCCAAAAAAGTCATAGTAGGTAAAGGCAAGGGTAATATAAGTCTTGGAGAGCTCTACGATGGTGATCATAGAGACGAGAGAGGAGTCCTTTAAAAGAGAGATAAAGTCATTGGTAATAGGAGGAATGACCGTTGTAAATGCCTGGGGCAACACAATATGCCTTAGGCCCTGAAACTGTGTCATACCTAGGGCTCTGGCAGCCTCGAGCTGTCCTTTAGGAACTGATAGGATTCCCGCCCTATAATTCTCAGCCTCAAAGGCTGCGTAGTTTATCCCTAAACCGAGTACTCCCGCTACAAAAGGGCTCAAATTCATCCCTATATTCGCCAGACCATAGTAGATAAAGAGCAATTGGATCATCAGGGGGGTGCCCCGTATCAGCTCTATAAATAAAGTAACTAAAGATCGTACTGGCCAAGGCCCATAGACTCTTCCTATAGCCAAAACAAATCCTACCACCATCGCAAAGAGCATGGCTACGATAGATACCTGGAGCGTCACTAAGGCGCTCTCAGCCAGTAGTGGCAAAAACTGCATATAGCGCTCCAGCCTGCTGGCAAAGGTTTTAACGCTTGAGGTTTCTTTTTGAAACAGGCTTACCACCTGCTCATATTTAGGGGCTAAAGCGTGACTGGGGGCGCTATCCCCAAAGTACTCAGCAGTTAAATCATTCCAAATATTCCACTCTTCGTAGAGGGCCCGAAGCTCTCCAGAGCAGATCAAAGACTGAATAGCTTGGTTGACTGCTCTTAAAAGCTCTTGGTCTTCCTGACGAAGGACGATGGCATACTCCATCCTCCCGATGGGCTCTCCTACTTTTTTGAGCTTAGGGTAGATCCCCACAGCATAGTTGGCGGCTATCCCATCTACTAAGACGGCGTCTAGGCGACCATGGGCGAGGTCCGAAAAGGCGTTCACTTCATTTTCATAGTTGCGAACCAGCACTCCAGGATAATCTTTGAGTAGTGCATGCAGCTCTGGGCTTTTAAAGACACCAATGCTTTTACCCGTACAGTCTTTTAGAGCGTAGATTTCCTGTTCTTCGTTTCTAGTAATCAGCTGCCCAGCGGTGATATAATAAGGCTTAGAAAAAACAACAGCTTCTTCTTTTTCTGGAGAAATCACCATGCCATTCACCACCATATCATAGAGCTTGCGAGAAAGACCGGGGATAATGGTATCCCAGTCATGCTTTACAAGGTGCAAAGGACGGCCAAGGGCCTGGGAGAGCAAGGTGACAAAGTCTACCTCAAACCCGATAATGCTCTTGGGGTCCTTGGGGTCAAAAAAGATATAGGGGGGAGGGCCCTCTGGGTCTGAGGCCCAATAGAGAGGAATACTCAAGGTTTGAGGTTCTTTCGCCTGCGCAGAGTACCCAAGGCTAAAATAAAGCCCTAAGGTTATGAGAGCCAAGATGATGCAATGTCTTGTTTTACCATTCATAAGCCGCTAATCCTGAGAAGTGACGAAGGAAACGCCGGGTACGCTCATCTTTTGGTGAAATAAAGATCTCATCTTCGTCTGAAATCTCAACAATTTCACCCTTTTCCATAAAAATAATATAGTCTGAAGCATTGCGCGCAAAGCGCATCTCGTGGGTAACGACGATTTGCGTCATCCCTTCGACATCTAGGCTTTTCATAACAACCAGCACCTCTTCTACCATCTCTGGGTCTAGAGAAGATGTCGGTTCGTCATAGAGCATGACTTTGGGATTCATCGCCATCGCCCTAGCAATAGCCGCTCTTTGACGCTGCCCACCAGAAAGGTTATCCGGATAGCGCGAGGCAAACTGGCTCAGGCCTACCTTTTCTAACATATGCATAGCAGTATCCCGAGCTTTATCTTCAGGGATTTTCTTTACTACCATGGGAGCTAGCATCACATTTTGAAGGATGGTCTTATTGCGAAAGAGATTAAACGCCTGAAAGACCATACCTACCTGCTGCCGGAGTTTATGAGCCCTAGAAGAAAACTTTGGGCTATGGGGCTTTCCAGGCTCGCAGGAGACGGTAACCCCCGCAATAGAAATAGAGCCAGAATCTAATATATCTAGACAATTTAAGCAGCGAAGCAAGGTAGACTTTCCACAGCCCGAAGGGCCAATAACGGACACCAAGTCTCCCTCTTCTATGCTAAAATTAATACCTTTAAGGACGGGAATGTCCTCAATGTCTTTATAAAGATCTTTTACGGAAATAAGCGCCAAGGTCTTGTATGCGTTAAGGAGTGAAGATAAGAGTTAGATACTAAAGAAAGCCGAAGATAAAACCTTTTTTCAAAAAATAAACAAAAAAAACATGCATTTTAAATAATTTTCTAAAGCACCTGATCAAAAATCAAAACCGGCCTGACTGCAAGAATATTTTAATTTAAAAATTCCCTAATAAAAAGTATATATCAAAAATTAAATCATTAAGGCAAATAAAATGATAAATAAACTTCTTTTTGATATAAATAAATCAAACTCAATGAAAAATTTAATGGTTTAACCCTTGTTTTGCAGATATATTTTTGTTAATTGTGGCAAATACCCTGAAAAATTAGAACTTTTGCATAACCACGTATTATCTTGGTTGGCCTGCCGGGCGTCTCCACTACGCTGAAGCTTCGGGAGACAGGTAGCTCATCGTGTCGGGCGTAGTTCGCAAGAACGAAGCCTGAATGCATTTTTCAGGAACCCAGAAACCAATATACAGGATTTCCGAAGGGGTCTAATAAAATCAACCCTATACGAACCCCTACCCCCGATCAAGCCTTCAAAGAAAGAGAGGGCGGCTGTCTGGCAACCCTATCAACGCTTCAGGGAAAGTGGAGGAAGAATCAGACCCTATACTAAAATACCAGAAAGGTCTGGCCGAGCTACCCTTTCTTCAGTGAACCCACTTGGGAAACCCAAATAGCTTTCACAATACCCAACAATTCCATCCCACATTCAATCTAACTTACTAGACACACTAAAAAAGCGCTAAGCCACCTGTAGATACAGATACGACTCCTATCCATGGTGCTTAACGCTTTTAGTTTTTTAAACTTTACGATAAGGCTGTATGTGTACTTATCACTTATCAAGATAAGCAAAGGGAACTGCTGTGCTACAAAAATAGCCCTTCCCTATCCTTAATCTTGTATAAAAACGTATCCAAAAACCTTATGCGCCTGCAGCTGCACCGCCCTCAGAAGAACTACCTGCTCCAGCACCACTAGCAGAGCCACCATTACCTTCTGCCCCTTCATGATGATGGGATCCCATAGCAGAGCCCTGAGATCTAGGTCTATCACATCTACTCCTATTTCCTACACCTCTAGCAGAATTATTTGCCTCTATAGCAGTATCCTGACGGCTAGGCCTATCACATCTACCATTACTTCCTGCAACTCTAGCAGAAGATTGGGACCCTCTATCAGAGCCTTGAGGTCCAGGAGGACACCTTCCTTCTCCACGAGGAGCTTGTTGGGCACCTGTATTGCTTGGTGGCTCTGGATTAGTTGCATATAAGCCTAGGGGTGTAAACATAAGGTTTGCAAGGCAAATTCCCTTGATTAGAATAAGGGTTTTTAAGGATAGTTTCATAATTTTTGAGTATGTTAGAGGTAATTAGGGGTGAATTTAATTTTAAACACACATAAGCTATGTGAGCTCAAAACATCCAAATATTATAAGAAAAATAAGTTAAAAAATCAATAAAATAAATTAAAAAAATATTTTTATATTAAACCTTTTCGGAAACCCTGTATTTTGGTTTCTGGACAAGAAAAAATAAATGAGGAACTAGCCGTGTACAAAAAGGGTAAATGAGGATTCTGAATGCATTTTTGACGAACCCAGAGATCAAAATACAGGGTTTCCGAAGAGGTCTATTAAAGAAAAAATATATATGAACTTTCATAAAGAGAAAAGACTTATAAAGAGCTCTTGATTTAAGCTTTGACAGGCTTGGTTTTTTCTAAGACAAAGGGGAGCTTACTTTTAAAACAATGCTCAAACGACTCTGGAATAGCTTAGACTTTTTATCCAATGATATTGGGATAGACCTGGGTACGGCCAATATCCTTGTCTTTTCCAAAGAAGATGGACGCATTGTTGTGCGAGAGCCCAGTGTAGTGGCCATTCACAAAGATACCAAAAAAGTAAGAGCAGTTGGCTTTGAAGCCAAGCGCATGTTAGGTTCCACCCCTGGAAACATCGTGGCCATACGCCCAATGCGCTACGGAGTGATTTCGGACTTTGAAGTCACCGAGGCGATGCTGCGTTATTTTATCAACAAAGTCTCCCGGCACACCAAGCTTATCCCCCCTCGGGTAGTCATAGCCGTCCCCTCTGGCATTACGGAAGTCGAGCGAAGAGCCGTAAAGGAATCAGCCATCCATGCAGGGGCGCGGGATGTCCTCCTCCTCCAGGAGCCTATGGCAGCCGCTATCGGCGTGGGCCTTCCCATCGAAGAGCCCGTGGCCAACATGATAGTGGATATTGGCGGTGGTACCACTGAAGTGGCCATCATCTCCCTAGCAGGCATCGTCTATGCTGAAAGCATACGTATAGGCGGAGATGAAATGGATAATGCCATTATCAACTACATGAAGCGCGCCTACAACCTCATGATAGGTGAAAGAACGGCTGAAGAAATTAAAATCAAAATAGGATCTGC
>CAZEFS010000030.1:0-906 GCA_964511545.1 uncultured Opitutales bacterium | reverse complement strand
GGATCTGCCATCCCCCTAGACCCAGAACTCAGCCTAGAAGTCAAAGGACGAGACCTGGTAGCGGGCTTGCCAAAGTCTGTCCAAATCAACTCTCAGGAGATCCGCGAAGCCCTAACAGATGTCTTTAACTACATCATAGAAGCTATACGCTTAGCTCTAGAGCGTTGCCCAGCAGAGCTGTCCTCTGACTTAGTGGATAGAGGCGTAGTTTTAGCTGGCGGTGGCGCCTTGGTCCGCGGGCTAAACCAGCTTGTCAGCAATGCTACAGGCCTTCCGGCTATCGTTGCAGAAGATGCCCTCAGCGCTGTGGCCAATGGGACAGGTGTTGTTTTAAAAGACCTCTCTTTTTGGCTGAGTGAGGCAAGCTAAAGGAGGCTAAAAGCAGTGACTTCTAAGAACCTAAGGCACTACAGGCCCTTTATTGTATTGCTAATTTTTTTAATCTTTTGGGGTATCGTACCAGTATGCGTAAAGCGCTTTTTAAGAGTGGCCTTTTATGAATTTCAGGCTCCGCTTTCTTTAACGAGTAGCTACGTGAGGGACGTTCAAGACTATTGGGCATTGAAATCCCATAGCAAATCAGCCTTGCTCGAGGCTGGGCGAGATCTAGCCCGGACCAATGCTGCCTATGCCCTAGCCCTGCAAGAAAAAAGCGCCCTAAAACAAGAATTAGAAGACCTAGAAGCGCTTCTCAACTTGCCTCCAGAAAAGGGGTATCGCTATGAAATTGCACGGGTAGTAGAACGCCACCCCCATAGTTGGTGGCAAGAGCTCATCCTCCGTAAGGGGAGCCGCCAGGGTATAGTAGAAGGGGCCGGGGTAGTCTTTGAAGGTGGAGTAGTGGGAAGGGTGACACAAGTTTACCTGAATACCTGCCGCGTACAGCTGCTGAGCCACCCCGAGTTT
>CAZEFS010000029.1:3943-11600 GCA_964511545.1 uncultured Opitutales bacterium | reverse complement strand
TAGGGAGACGCCCGGCAGGCCAACCAAGATAATACGTAGGTCCGCAAGAGGTCTATTGGACCATGCTTTCCATCATGAGGGTCCCTTATTTTGAAAATCAAGATAAGCATTGACCCCTCCAAAGGCTTCTAGCTTAGCAAGTATCAGTACAGGGCAAACCTCCAGCATCCAAGCATCTTCCTTAGTGAAAAAACCTTTATTATCTTTGCAAAATTCTAAAAACTTTTCAGCCACTTCCTGTGGAGCCCACTGGGACAGAGTTTCTCTCAACTCCTTGGAGTCTGTCGTTTTTCCGTGTCTTTGGGCGACAAACTCATAAGAGCTACACAAAAGAATCGCTAATTGCTCAGACAACGGTAGGCCTGATGCCTCGCTTATGCCCTGGATTTTACCCATCAATGCTGTGATCTCTGCGTCATCCCTAGATTTGCCTAGGGATGCCTGCTTGCAAAAGCCTTTCCATGAAGCCTGGTAGCTGTTGCACTTCTGGTGAAAGGCCAGAAGCTACGAGCACAGCTGTAGTGGTCGCTACAGGTTCCTGAGGATAAGTAGGGGTGTTTTGGATTGAGCTGCTGGAAGAAAGGTTGTGCATAAAGAGAATAGACTTCTTTCGAAACCCTGTATTTTGTTTTCTGGGCGAGGCCAAATAAATGAAAAACCGGCCTGCCCCGCCGTCTCCACTATGCTGAAGCCTTCAGGCGTAGCTCTGCGAGCTATGCCTGACACGTCGGGAGACAGGTAGTTCGGCTTGTCGCCCGTAGCTCAAGGAACGTAGGGGGAGGAACGACGCCTGAAGAGCGACGCCTGAATGCATTTTTGACGAACTTAAGACACAAAAGACAAGGGTTATACAAGAGGTCTAGCGAATAAAGCGATTTTCAATGCCTTAAGACTTAGACTGCAATGCTGCTTGGTCCAGAAGGTCTCCTAGGCTAGTGAGGTCTTGGTCTCCCTTGATACGATCGTAGGTGGCGATTTCTTCTTGAAAGCGCTTAGAATCGTAGCTGGCAGCCTTGATGGAAAGGCCGATTTGACGCTCGTCTCTGTCGATTTTAATCACCCGGGCTGTCACCTCTTGGCCGATTTTTAGGACATCTTTGACTTTTTCCACATGGTCTTCACTCAGCTGACTGATATGCACCAAGCCATCGATTCCTTCCTTGAGCTCTATAAAGGCACCAAAAGAAGCGAGCTTGGAGACTTTACCTTGGACGATGTCTCCAGTTTTGAATACTTTTTCGATATTCTGCCAGGGGTCTTCATGCAGCTGCTTGATGCCTAAAGAAATACGCTGCTCCTCGGTAGAGACATTCAGGATAATGGCTTCTACTTCGTCGCCTTTTTTGAAGACTTCGTTGGCGTGGTTGATCTTACGAGTCCAGCTCATATCGGAGATGTGAATCATCCCGTCGATGCCTTCTTGCAGTTCGACAAATGCGCCAAAGGGTGTAATATTGCGTACGAGTCCACGAACCCTCGAGCCCACTCTATAGTTGTGGGGCACCATATCCCAGGGATTAGACTCTAGCTGACGGAGACTGAGAGAAATGTTTTCCTTATCTTTTTGAATAGAAAGGACGGAAGCTTCTACTTCTTGGCCGATACTGAGAAGCTCGTTGGGCTGATTGTAGCGCCTTGTCCAGGAGAATTCAGACAAGTGGATGAGGCCGCGGACCCCTGGCTCTAGCTCTACAAATGCGCCAAAGCTGATAAAGCTAACGACTTTACCCTTAATGGTACTACCTACAGGATATTTTTTCTCCACCTTATCCCATGGGTTTTCAGTGAGTTGCTTGATGCCTAGAGAAATACGCTGATTGTCTGAATTGATGTCTAGAATCATCACGTTGAGGGTATCCCCTACCTTGAGAAGATCACTGGGGTGAGAAATGCGGTTCCAGCTCATATCGGTAATGTACACGAGGCCAACAACGCCATTGATATCCACAAATGCACCAAAGTTAGTGATATTTTTGACTGTACCCGAGCGGATGTCCCCGGCTTTAATTTCAGACAAGAAGCGGCGGCGGTTTTCGAGCATTTCTTCTTCGATGAGCTCGCGACGAGATACGACGATATTGGAGCGATCTTTATGAATCTTGATCAGCTTAACATCAAAGGTTTGGCCAATATAACGGCCCAAATCCTTTGGAGCTTGAGTGTCGATTTGAGACGAAGGAAGGAAGGCCTCGACCCCTTCGATAGACACATTCAGACCCCCTTTGACTTGAGACCTGACGTAACAGGTGACCACAGACCCCTCACCGTACTGGGTGGGCGCTTTTTCCCAATTTTTCTTCTGCTCGGCTCTGGAGAAAGAGAGTAGGGGGTTCCCCAGGCGGTTTTCTAGTTTTTCAAGGTAGATGTGAACAGACGCACCCACTTGAAGATCATCGATGTGGTTAAACTCGGCTATGGGGATGACTCCCTCGGATTTGGCACCTATGTCTATGACGACTTCATTGGGGCGGATTTCGATTACGGTACCGGGAATAATGGTGTTTTCTTTTAGCTGGGAGAGGTTATTACCCGCTAAAAGGGTTTGCATGATACTACTCATAAGATACGACTGATAGAGAATAAAAAGCTCGTAGGCTGCCTCTATTGGCAGGACTAGGAGGGTTAAAGGTTTTTAGGTTTAGGATTTAAGGGCTTTTGATGACATATAGGCTACAGAGCTCTACAGAGGTGAAGAAAAATCCTTAAAGCATAGACCTAAAACAGACTATCTCTGTCTGGCAAGCTAAAAAGTGCGGGGCATGAGGGATTTTTGGGCCTCTGGGGCTAAAGGCAGCTTTCCCGAAACTCTACTACTGTGCCCAAAATACGATATTGGGGGCTGAGCTTAGCGTAAGGGAGGTTGTCCTCCACGCTTTTGAGGTAGGTATCGTTTCCATCATTTAGCAGGCGACGGAGTGGAGGGAAACGATTGCCCTTAGGTAGAAGAACAGCATGGGATCCATCCAGGGGGGAGATAGAAGGATCTACCAAGAGTCTGGATCCCGCAGGAAAGACTCTTTCCAGGAGGGGCGTAGCTTCTAGTACAAACGCTTTTGGGCCTAGGGGACGTTCGCTACAGAGCCACGTTTTATAAGGGTACTCTTGTAAGCTAGGGCCTTCTCCTTCTAGCCAGGGAAGAATATAGTCCCACGGGATGAGGGGAATCGTCTTAAGGCTGAGGGGCTCTAGCTTGTAAGAAGATTGGCTATTTTGAAGGAGGGCCTCGGGTATGGGCTCTAGGCCGGCGACTTGCCCCAAAGTCAGCCCCAGGAACTGAGCGATAGGGATAAGGGTGCTGAGCCTAGGATCGGCCCGGTCTTGGGTTAGAATACGGTTGACTGTCGTTTGCGGAAGCTGGACTTGGCGCGCTAGATCTGCTTCTTTTAGCCCCCTAAGCTGCATGAGGCGACGGATGATGTGATTGATCTTTGTGCTACTAGGAGGACATATGCTAGAAGCTTCAGGGCTAGAGAATTCAAGGGGAGAAGCCTCTGGCTGCGGGTGTGGGTGATCCATATGATCTATGACAATAAGAAAAGTTTAGTCAGTAGAGGCTAGGGGAAGGAAAGTCAAGCCCTTTATCCTCAAGGCTTTGGGGAAAGCTTGTGTCATGGATTCAAAAGACCTCTTGCGAAACCATTGTCTTTTGTGTCTTGAGTTAATACGTAGGTCCGCAAGAGGTCTAAAATATTATTTACAAAATATAAAGAGCCTGTCAGACCTGGGCTTAGCTATGCAAGATACGGCCTATCAAGACCATTTATCCAAGGTTGAAAAACGAAAAATAGCCCTAAGCGCGTGGATAGACTCCACCCTTTTGCCTGCAATAATGGACCAAAATAGGCCTATTATGCTGGAGATGGGTTGCGGCCATGGGCATTTCTTGAGAGCGTATGCCAAGACCCACCCACAAGAGCTCTGTATCGGCCTAGACCTTCTGGGCCCTAGGCTAAAAAAGGCCCAAAAACGTTGCGAAGGCCTAGCAAATATCCGGTTTATCAAGGCAGAGGCAGTGGAATTTCTAGAGATGTTAGGAGGAAAATTGAAATTACAATCCATTTATATACTTTTCCCCGATCCATGGCCCAAGCGTAAGCATTTTCAGAATAGACTGATTCAAAAAGACTTTATAGCTCTTGTGAAGCGAGCTATGCAGCCACGGGCAAAGGTGTATTTTAGGACAGATCATCAGCCTTATTTTGACTGGGCGAAAAAGCATTTTGAAGCAGACCCAGACTGGAATGTGAATAGCCAAGAGCCCTGGCCTCTAGAGGTAGTCACTCACTTTCAGGCTCTTACGGGCGGGGTGTATGCCTCTTTTGTGGCGAGCTTGGGCACCTGTTGTGCTGGCTGATAAGACAATAGACACGACCGAATCAGAGACCAGGGCTTTGCAGGCCTTAAAAATAGACCTTTTTGGAAAGGAGGGTTTGGGTCTTCGGTGCAGGAAAAAAGAACTAGGCCCCTGCTGTCCTGAACAGTAGGGATCAAGGTCTTGTCACAAACAAAAGATAACGGTTGCGCAAGAGGTCTAATAAAAAACAAGGGTATAAAGCTTGACAGGAGTGGCAAAATGATTTTGCTAAAAACTGTTGTTTTGAATTGTGGTGGTTGTAGCTCAGTTGGTTAGAGCACTGGTTTGTGGTACCAGGGGTCGCCGGTTCGAGTCCGGTCTGCCACCCCACTAGCTTTTGAGAGGGCGTATTGTAAAGCAAATCTATTCCTAATAAGTACTTTAAGTGAAGTGTCATCCTTCTTATGTTTCGAAATCCACATAGGTTGCCAAAAATCTTATAAAAAAGTAGGCTTTATACGATGACAGTAGGGGAGGGATCTTAGGCCACATTAGTCCACCACCATCCAGCTGCCGATAAGAGTGGTGTTCTGGTAGGTATAAACGATAGCGCGGTGGGGTGTCGTATGGTCCTCGAGTGGAGGGGGAAGCTGTAGGGGATCAGCCCCTTGGCGGATCTTTAAGTAGATAGGGCTAGGGTTTCCTTCCGAGTGCCGAAGGGAAGTTTTACCAGCGTTGTAGTCTTGCGGGTTTAGCCTTAGAAAGCAGTGGCGGTGGGGATTGAGTGTGCTGGCCTCTTCTTGAGATAGGGCAGTGGCAGCAATCGTTTCTGCTGAGAGCATAGCCATCAGCTCCTTAAAATGTGCTTCTACCGGGATGGGTTCTTTCTGATTCAAAAAGGCTGGAAAGGCGTGATAGTAAGCATAATAACGCTCTAGGGCGTTAGACACTTGGGCCAAACGTAAGCGTAGCTCTACTTGCTTGGCCTTAGCCTGTGCCTGAAAGTAGTACGGTAGGGCAAACCCTAATAGACCCCCTACGATAGCGAGCGTGACTAGCAATTCTACTAAGCTGAAGGCAAGCGGCTGTGTTTTAGCTTTGGCGGGAATACATAACTGAGTGCTAGGCATAATGCTAGTACTCCTAGGATAAAACCCAGTGACCAGGCAATCGGAAAATGTCCGCCAAAGGCTTGATTAAGCACCATCATCTTTAGACCGATAAACATCAGGATAATGCCTAGGCCATATTTTAGGTAAGAAAAGCGCTCTAGCATAGGAATGAGCAAAAAATAGAGTGCTCGTAGCCCCAGCATGGCAAAAATATTAGAGGTGAAAACAATCAGCGGTTCTTTCGTGACAGCAAAGATAGCGGGGATAGAATCCACAGCAAAGACGATATCTGCGCTTTCTATCATAATGAGCGCCACACCCGCAGGTGTGAGATATATCTTATGCTGGTGTCTTACCCAAAAATGCTCGGCCTTGGCGTCTAGCTTTAGCCTAAAGAAGCGACTGAGTATTCGAAAGACGAGGCTGTTTTGCTTGCTAGCTCGTTTTGATTTTACGAATAAGGACTTTAGGCCGAGGAGAAACAAACACAGCCCAAAAAAGACTACAACGCCCTTGTACTGCATCAGCACAGACCCGATAGCAATAAAGATGCCCCGGAACACAAAAGCGCCCAAGATACCGTAAAACAGGATGCGGTGCTGGTACTTGAGGTCTATGTGTAAGAGATTGAAAATGATAATAAAAACAAAGATATTATCGACTGAAAGGGCTTTTTCTATTATAAACCCTGTAAGAAACTCCAAGGACAAGCGTTTAGCCTCGGTACTGGGTACGACGTTTGTGAATATCCCCAGATCTACTTTTTGTTCAAAGCGGTAGAGCGAGTAGCGGTAGAGGGCATAATTAAAGGCGAAGGCAAGACTGAACCAGAAGATGCTCCAGCTAAGGCTTTCCTTCCAGCCCATGAGGTGGGATTTCTTGTGAAAGACGCCAAGATCTAGGAAGAGGACAAAAAGGACCAGTGCACTAAAAATACTGTAAACAGGCCAATATTCTTGCAGGGGATAGAAAATAGGGGGCATAGGGGGGTAAGGGCCTATCTAACAGAGTAAGTGCCGAAGCCCTTGGCTGAGGGCTAAGAGCTGATCCTGATGCGGAAGATCTTGCAGTATAGGATCGGCAAGATCTAGCGTGGCGTGAAACGCTTCTTTTACTTTTTGAATAATCCCATGCTGCTCTAGCTTTTCGGCTAGGGTATGGGCACTGATTGTATGGTGGAGAAGGTCTGCTATGGTAGTATCTCGTTCTTTTGGGGGAAGCTCCTCTAGATAGAGGAGGATAGGGAGCGTGTACTTTTGAGTAGCAAAGTCTGTGCCCAGGGTTTTGCCTAAGATGGCTTCATGGCCTAGGATGTCATTGAGGTCATCATAGATTTGATAAGCCCTTCCCAGATAGCGGCCAAAGCGTCTGAGTTTGTTTGTAGCTAAACTGTCTAAGTTCGGGCTTAGGGAGGCTCCTATATGGCATGCAGTAGCGAAAAGATCAGCAGTTTTGAGGTCTATGATCTTATAGTAGTGCTCTAGGCTAAAGCGGTGGGATTTTTGAGATAGGGTTTGGCTGATTTCCCCTGCGCAGAGCCTAGCTGTAGACTGTGAGACGAGCCTGCAAATGGTAGGCGTAGGAAAAGAGCTAGCCAAGTAAAGGCCGTGTGCAAAGAGAGCGTCCCCCATTAAAATGGCGACGTCTGCCCCGTATTGGATGTGAAGGGTAGGCTTTTTATGCCGTAGAGTGCCCTTATCCAGCACATCATCGTGTACCAGAGTAGCTAAGTGAATGAGCTCTAGCACGGCTGCGGCCTTGATGAGGTCATCCGTAGAAGGAGCTTGGAATGCGCTATAAAACGTAAAAATAGGCCGAAGGCGCTTGCCGCTATGGCTGAGACAAGCAGTGGCGAGAGAACGGATTTCTTCTGGAAGCTGGCCGGGTACAGCGGCCAAAAAAGAATCTAGCCTATCCAGATAAGTTAGGACTGGCGCTTGTAGGGTATGGGCCCACGAAGGATCCAGCATTTTTAGCATAGACCCTGGGAGTAAGCTTTTAAGGTATGGTGGAGTATTGTCATTTCGCTTGCTGTTCCTATACTGATGCGTAGGTAGCTGTCTGTCAAGGGTTCTTCATTGAAAGACCGGACGAGAATTTTATGAGATTTTAGGTACTCATAGACCTGCAAGGCTAGATTAGGACTCGTATGGCCGTGGAGATCTTTGGGCTGGGTGAGCAGAAAATTTGCCTCTGACGGATACGTGTGCCAGCCTAGGGTATGAAGAAAGCCAAGCGTAGACTTCCTCTG
>CAZEFS010000029.1:0-3933 GCA_964511545.1 uncultured Opitutales bacterium | reverse complement strand
TTTATGGGCGTAATATTCGGTATCGTGTAGGGCGGCTAAGCCAGCTGCCTCAGCCAAGCTACTGATGTTGTAGACGCTAAGGCGCCTTTCTAGAGCCCCCAGAACCTCAGGTGAGCCTAAGAGATAGGCGATGCGCAAGTTTGCTAGGGCATAGGCCTTTGAAAAGTTTCTTAAAAGCATCAGACGCGGGTAGTCAGCCAGCAAGCTCAGCGTAGCTTCTTCCCCTCCAAAGTGGATATACGCCTCATCTAGCACGACAAAACCAGGAAAGCGTTCTAATAGGTCGCGTATAGCGGTTATAGACCATTGAAAGCCTGTGGGCCAGTGGGGAGAGCTGATCCAGAGTAAGCCCGCGGAAAGTCCTTCTAGAGGGAGGCTAGCTAGGTTTTGACTAAAAGCGAAGGCAAGGGGACGAAGGCTATATTTTTCAGCCAAAAAAGAATACAGGGGGTAATCCGGCTTAAAGTAAGCAAGGCCGTCGCCTTTTTGACAAATAGTTTGGATGAGGGCTTCTAGGATGTCTTGTGAGCCATGGCCTAGGATGACTTGATCGGGCAATAGGCCATAGTGACTAGCTAGGGCTAATTTTAGCTTAGGGCTAGCTGGTTCTGGATAGCGGCGTAAAGCCTCGCCCCCGCGCTCTAATGCCTTATGGAGAGCCCTCAGGACGGCAGGGCTAGGGGGGTAGGGTGCTTCATTGGCGTTGAGCTTTATCCATCCTTCTTTTACATCTACATAGTTAGCGTGGGGAAATGCTCGGAGCGATGGAAGAGCGGGTGTCAACAGAGGCGTATGTGGCGGCATAGAGTACGTGAGTTTGACAAAACAGAAATATGCAATGAGGATTAGGATTCTTGCATTAGACTTCTTACATAACCATTGTCTTTTGATCTCTGGGTTTAGGCTTCAGGCTTCGCTTTAAAAGCTACGCCTGACACGTCATGTGGCAGGCCAGTTCCTCGTTTATTTGGCCTCGCCCAGAAATCAAAATATTGAGTTTCCAAAGAAGCCTATTAAGAAAAAATTAATTTTTTTTCAAGCGGTTCTTTTATGATTTTGTTTGAATTTATGAATTTATTTGTTTTAACTAGGCTGAATACAGGTAGGCTTTTTTTTACACTTTCCATCTATGACAACTACAGCTTCTCCTTCAACTAAACGGGACCAGCCTAAAGGATCTGTCAGGGTTGAGATACTGTGCGTACTGCTTTTCATTGGGCTTGCACTGATAGTGGTAGTGCCGAGTATGATTAAAAAAAATGTCAATCAAAACTTGATAGATGCTAAGGCTATGCTTTTAAAGCTTTTCAAAATTGCTCAATCTAGCGCGGTTATAGAGCATGGGCCCTTGGATATCAAGCAAAAGGTACGTCTTTTGATGCATGGGGACCCAAACTATCAGGGGTATTGCAATTCTATGATGATTATCCAGGGAGAAAGAGGCCACTGGAGAGTTTTACAACCTCCCATGGAGTTTCCACCAGGCGTGTTTTTTATCGTACCGTCTGAGGCTTTTCTATATACCATGAGCTTTGATGTCCAAAACCTGGCTGATGGACAAGGGCCTACGTGGATTTACTATGAATTTGACTCTAAGGGAAAATATATAGGGACTTTAAACCGGGTTTGTATTCGTGAAGGCGAACTAGAAGAAAAAGACGGGAAGTTGCATGTGGCTTATACGCCCTACAAAGAGGCTTCTTGCATTTATGTCAACCCTAATGGCACCTCTTATGATGTTAAGCGCTAAAGGGCAGGTGAAAGGCACAGTGGCGGGCTTTTCTCTCACGGAAGTGCTTTGCGCGTTAGGTACTTTAGGCTTGGTTGTAGCCTTGTTCATGCAAGGTTTGGGCCAGATAGAGCTCGGAAAGAGAGCTTTAGAAGAGAAAGCCAGGCTCCTAGCTGTGAAAGAAGCCCTCAAACGAGAGCTCATTTATCATCCACCACCTCTCTTAGGCACAAGACTCTTGAAAGAAGGGCCTCTTGTTTATCTGAGTTTTGCTTCAAAAGAACTGGGGCTAAAAGAAGGCATGGTGCTCTCCCCTCATTATACGGGCGGAGAAGCCCTTGTGGTATATGCGAGCTCTTTAGAGCCCAAGGGAGGCGCAGTGTGTGTGAAGCTAGACCTGTGCCCTTTATCCTTGAATGGAGCCATGGGAGAAAGCTGGTATAGCTTTCCATTTTGCTTGTAGCATGCAGATCTACTATAAAAAGATGTTTTATTTTTAATGGGTGATGTCATACTACCTGATAACAAATATTTAGGGCGCATAAACAGCGGAAAAAGAGGGAGTAAACTCATTAAAAGTGAAATAATGGAGGGTAGTGTGCAAAAAAAGTTGAACGTAGCTAGTCATCGGCCAGTGTCTTTTTCTAGCGAAAGCCAGGCTTTTACACTGGTGGAGCTAATGTTTGCTTTGGGGCTTGGCGTTCTTTCTGTAGGCCTAGGACTTTTCTACTTTTGTGCGCATACAGATGCATTCAAAAAAGAAGAACTAGCCCAGAATCTTTCTGTCCTGGCTGAAGCTGCCGTTCAACAATTGGCTGTGGACATCCAAGGCATAGACTTTACTATAAGTGCCTCTCAAGCGCTGTTGGGTTTATCCTCAAGTGATTGGGTAGGGCATAGTTTTATAACGCGTGTCCCTCAGGACCATCCTCTTTTTTCGGATGAAGTACAAGCGGTGCGCTATGTCCTTTTAGGGGAAGATGCTGGAAGATCAGCGGGCTTGTATCGTGAAGTAGCGGGCCAGAAAAGCCTCCTCTTGCCTGCTTGCAAGGCCATGGAAGTCACCCTTTATGTCCAGGATGAGGCTGGGATAGTGCTTGCGGTAACGGAGGCTAAGAGCTATGACCGATTAGCTTATGCGAAGATCCACTTAAAGATGAAACGGTCTTGCCTGCAAAGCTCTCAAGACTACGATTTTGAGACATACGTCTATTATCATTACGCTTTATTGATATGAGTTCATGCCTCTTATGGGTCCAAGCTGCCCGCCCTAAAACCTTAGCAGCGTCCGTACTTTCTGTCTTTTTAGCTTCGGCGCTTGCTGCCTACTATGGGACGTTTAGACTTGGCCTTGGCCTGCTATGCCTTTGTTTTGCGATGCTGTGTCAAATCTTGTCTAACTTGGCAAATGATTATTTTGATGCTCTAAAAGGAGCGGATACCTCTCAGCGGACAGGGCCTCTGCGGCTAGTGGCTTCAGGCCTTATTCCTCCAGATCGTATGTATAGAGCGGTACAAGGAGTAGCGGCTGTAGCGTTGCTTGTGGGGTGTACTACCTTCTATGTTTATCAGCTTCCTTTAGGATTTATGCCACTAGGGATAGCCTGCATCGTCTTTGCGATAGCCTATACGGGAGGGCCCTTTCCCTTGGCTTACTTAGGCCTGGGAGATCTTTTTGTGCTCATCTTTTTTGGCCTGGTTTCTATAGGGGGAAGCTTTTATGCACAAATAGGTTATGTGCCCCTAGATATTCTAGGCATCAGCGTCGCCTACGGTCTTTTAGCCAGCAATATCCTAGCTATTACCAGCTACCGAGACATAGAAACGGATAAAAGGGTAGACAAAAATACCCTGGGTGTCCGCTTTGGGCCGAAATTTGTCGAAAAACAGTATCGAATCAGCCTTGGGCTTGCCTTGGCTATGCCTCTTTGGCTATGGGCATTGGAGGGCTATCCGGTCACTATTCTTTTAAGTTTAGCCGTACTCCCCTTATCCTTACGTTTCCTAAAGCGTTGGGCAAAGCTAGGCATACGCCTGCCTTGGGACTGGGCGTTAAAGCAGACAGTCTTGATATTAGCCTGCTATACGGTTTTTTTTGTTCTAGGCTTACATTTCTGAGGTGTTTTCTAGACTCATTTGATAGAGAAGACCTAAATAAAAATACCACTGCTTACTTCAATTGAATTTTAGCAAACCCAATTTTA
>CAZEFS010000028.1:9272-11621 GCA_964511545.1 uncultured Opitutales bacterium | reverse complement strand
CGTCTACAGTCTTATCTTTAGCTAAATACTCCAGGATGCTGTCTCTAGTCTCTCCTGAGGCCAAGTTTAATGCAGCCCTTAGGCGATATTTAGACTGAAAACCCTGGTCCTGAGCGAAGACTGCCAGCAAGGCTTCTTTTCTCTCCCCTTTAGTCATATTTCCGACAGCTCTTAGGCGATACTCTGCCGGTAAGCTCTGATCCTGAACTAAAGCCATCCAAACTTCCTGCTTCTTTTCCGATTTTTTCATTGCTCTCGCCACCCGTATGCGATCAGCAGCGGGCAAAGTCTGATCTTGCGCTAGGGCGGCTAGGACGTTTTCTCTTCTCTCTTCTGGGACTGTAGGGGGTATAACTTCTAAAAGGTCAACAGCCGGTAAAGTCTCATCTTTCAGGAAGGGTTCCAAGATACTGTCTAGGCTCAATTCCCGAGCCATAGCGCATGCAGCGTGTATACGATCCTCAGCGGGTAATTTTTGATTTTGTGCAAGGGCGGCTAGGATATGTTCCCTTCTTGTCCCCAACCTCATCTTTTTTGCAGCTTGCACACGATCCTCAGCTTCCACATTCTTCGATAGAGCAAAAGTAGCTAAGCTGTCCTCACGTTTTTTTTTGCGAGCCATATGTGCCGCAGCTTCTATACGATCAGCAGCCGTTAAGCCCTGATCTTGAGCTAAGGCTGTGAAAACCTCCTCACGTCTTTCACCTTGAACCATAGCTTTTGCAACTTTTACTCGATAGTGAGCGGGTAAGCCCTGATCTTGAGCTAAACCCTCCAGGACGTTTTCTCTGTTTTCTCCTGTTACTAGCTTGAATGCAGCTTCTATCCGTTGAACAGCTGGTATATTTTGGTCTTGAGCTAGGTTTGTTAGGAGTTCCTCCCGTCTTTCACCGCGGATCCTATTGGATACAATATCTAGGCGGTCCGCAGCGGACAAACCCTGGTTTTGAACAAAAATTTCCCAAAACCCTTCTAGACTCACCTCGGGGACTATAGTTTCGCTAGCCTCTAGGGGCTCAGAAGCTAGCAAGGACTGATCCTGAGCGAAGGTTGCAAACAGGGCGTCTTGCCTGTCTTTGTTGCTTAGCTTAAGGGTGGAAGCTAGGCGAGAGTCTCTATCTAAATGCGCATTTTTTGCTAGCTCACAAAAATCATCATCTCGGCTTGCAATGGCCCTTATAGCCATGATCGTTCTTACACGATCCTTAGGCTCTAGGCTGATTAGGTCTTGAATAGTTGTGGGGAAAGGATTAGTCTTTATGTCCCCTAGCCTAGCTCTCCACTTATCTACGTCACATGCAGGAGAAGCTGGAGCGAGAGGCTGTGGTCTATTCCCCCACCGGCTGGCAGACGAACCAAAAGTATCGTTCTGGCTTCTGTTTCCCCAAGCGGGTTTTGTTTTGGGTAAATGGGGTGTATCGTTCTGCGTACTCCTTCCCCACCGGCTGACAGACGCATGAAGCGTATCATGCTGGACACTATTTCTCCAAGTGGGTCTTGTATTTGTAGATGAAGGCGCTGTAGGGTTTAAACTGGCTTGGTTTTTATTTAAAGAGAGCTTATGTTCCATATCTAATGTGTATATGTTGGTTTTTTTTGTTAAAAGACTGAGCGATGAAAGGTGTATTTCTGCCTTAGAATTTAAAGAGAGATATTTTGACTGCTGTGGCTGCAGCCACGAGGAGGGTGGATTGTAGGGTGTTTGTGATTTTAGCTAGCGTTATGAGCGTGGGTGAGGCTAGTTGCCGTTGGGATTATTGAAGAGTGAAGCGAGAAGTGAATATGGCTTCCCGCTGAATACCACTAGTTGGGAATGAGCTATTGGTTCCCTTGGGCTCTCAATTGAGCCAAGAGCTGTGTTTTTCTGTCACTTTTAGCCATGGCTTCGGCAGCTTCTATACGGTCATACAAGCTTAGACTACTGTCGTTGGCTAAAATGACCAAGAGGTTCTCTCTCCTGAGTCCTGAAGTCATCGCTTCAGCAGCACGTATGCGGTCAGAAGTATATAACTTCTTATCTTGAGCCAAGGCCTTCAAACAATTTTCTCGCCTTTCTCCCGCAGTTATACGTTTAGCAGCATCTAGACGATGAGCAGCAAGTAAACGCTCATCGTGAGATAAGGATTCCCAAACGGCATCTTTTCTATCTCCTGAATTTATAGATTCAACAACCTTTACGCGACAAAAATACTCCAAAAGCGGACCTTGAGCTAAGTCTACCAAAACGGCATCTTTTCTGCCTTGTTCAGCTATACTTTGAGCAGCATCTAGGGGATACTTAGCCTCAAAGCCCTGGTCTTGAGCTAAGACTTTCAAAACGACGTCTCGCGATTCTCCTTCAGTCATACT